>JAZRGC010000157.1:0-2535 GCA_045643985.1 Clostridia bacterium | reverse complement strand
ACTGCGATATTTTGATGCATAACAAGAAAGAATAACCCACAGGATTCGTGGCGTACTGACGTACGTGAGAGGCCTGTGGGTTGCATCTGCCGATGATAGGCGCTAAATAGCGCTCCTGTTTTTTGACGTATGTTGGCACTTTGCTGTTTCTTGCGCTCGGCAAAAACTGCGATATTTAGATGCATAGCGAGAAAGAAAAACCCACAGGATTCGTGGCGTACTGACGTACGTGAGAGGCCTGTGGGTTGCATCTGCCGATGATAGGCGCTAAATAGCGCAGTTTTTATTATCTGTAAGTGCCGTATTCTTGCTTCTCATATCCTTCCAACTTGTCTGCGAAAGGAAGATCTGCCATGGGTTTGCCAACAATTTTGCTGTCGCCAATCCATCTGTTGACAAAGCCTTGCATAATTGTATCGTGGTCATAGCAATAGTACTCTCTGCTTTCGTTTCCTGATTCAAGAATGCATGTTGTGTCGCCACATGCATCAACAACACCTTCATGGAGAATGTTTGCTTGCATCTTCCATGTTTCGTCAGTTTCCCATGTGCGAATATAACCATTTTCAAAAACTGACATAGTAACTTTAAGTTCAGTATATCTAAGACCATATTCGCCAAGTGAATTGAGGAAATCAAGGCCTGCATTTGCAAGGTAGAGTTGTTCTGCATAATAGGTTGCATGAATATCAAACTCATTGCCTTCTTCATCTGTGCCCTTGCCAATGATTGCTTCGGGATTGACTTCAAACTTGACTTCGTAGTATTCGATAGATCTTCCCTTGATATCTACGCCAGTTTTTTCAGTGATTTCAACTGAGCTGGGGATGATTGTGTCCAAATTGACAACGTGGATTGAAAGGTCGGGTGCTTTAAGACCATAGTCATCGCCCCAATCTTCGCCGTAAACACGTTCATATTTCTTTGCTAACTCTGCAACTTCTTCAGCAGTCTTTGTGACATACTTGTTTTTGCTGTCAGTAAACTTGCCTGTGACACCTTCAGCAGTGATGGTTGCACTTGTTGCACTACCATTCCATGTTGTTGTATAGTCGGGAGTTACAATTGCTCTTCTTGCAAATGCAAGCATTGGGGGGATAAACATTTCACCAATGCCGACGAGTGCTTCTTCGCTTGCTGTGATTGAACCCTTGGGGAATTGTGTATATTCTTCCTGTGCTGTATATTTGTTGCCGTCTTCATCCAAAATTGAGTAGTAGGTTGATGTCAAATCCATACCACCACCAACTGACAAAGGTTCTTCAAACATTTTTGTCATATTCAAAGTGCCAGCAGCACGGCCTTTACCAGTTGTATATTTTGCAACTTCAGGTGCATTGTGATATGAAAGTGATGCGACACGATAGATGATGTATGCTGCAAGAACCTTTTCTTCATCTGTTGCACCTTCTGCCATGCCTGCTTCGATTTCTGTTTTAAATTGAGCGAAATGATCGCTATAATCTGTATATAAATCATCATTGGCTGCAAAAGACATGCCAAAGTTCTCAGGTGCATCGCCAAGTGTAGAGTCGGACATTGAAAGTTTGGCATTCAAATAATAGCCAAGGATTGTCACCCCAATCACTGCAAAGATGCAGGCAAACACTATCAGTGCGATGATACTCTTCTTCATCTTCTTCTTGCCTGTTTTAGGATCGATGACAAATGCGCCCTTGCTCTTCTTTTTGGGCTTTGATTCAACTTCTTCCAAGTTTTCTTGATCGTCTGTGTCGTCTTGTGACACTTCTTCTGTATGGTCGAGTTCGGTCATTTCTTCCAAGTCTTCATTGTGAACTTCATTTTCAACGACTTCTTCGACTATTTCGTTGGTCTTGATTTCGTCTGACATACAAGACACCCCCTGTTTTTATTTCTGTATAAGTATAACATAGATATATTTAAAAGACAATAACAAAAATTCCATTTTCCTTGCAAAATCATTATTTTTTCGGTTTTTGTGGCATTTTTTCGGCCGTTTGTTTTTTGATTCCCATCTTTGTGCCATTTTTATTGTTTAAAAATACAAAAAACGGACTGCTTGAGCCCGTTTTAGATGTTTGGTTTTGGAACTTACTTCTTTTGTGCGACACCGACAAAGTCAACTTCGGCATACCAAAATGATTCTTCGGCAAATTTGTTTTCAAGTTCGCTGAGTAAATAATCCATTTCTTCAAGTTTCTTTTGGTTGGCACTGTTGTATGGGTCTTGGTCGCAAAGGTTTTTGAGATAATTTCTGCGATAGGAAAATCTTTCTACAAAAATCTCATATCTTTCGTCCAAATCCATATTGGATATTTCCTTCACCCAGTTGAGCATCTTGACGTTTTTATAGCCCGATGACACCAGTTGTGAATATATCTTTCTGCCGTTGAGTCTGTCTGAAATGCCATCGCAAGAAAGGTGCAAGTCAACAATCTTTTGGATGAGTCCGGCATCGATGTAGGTGATGTTTGAGCCATCGTCACTGCCACGAATGATGATGAATCCGTCCTTTGCCAGAAAGCGTCTTACGTTTCTAAGGAGTTTGTTGGG
>JAZRGC010000156.1:0-16568 GCA_045643985.1 Clostridia bacterium | reverse complement strand
GCCCCCTACGTATTACCGCGGCTGCTGGCACGTAGTTAGCCGGGGCTTATTCCTTGGGTACCGTCGAGTTTCGTTCCCAAGAAAAGAGCTTTACAATCAAAAGACCTTCATCACTCACGCGGCATTGCTGGGTCAGCCTTGCGCCCATTGCCCAATATTCCCCACTGCTGCCTCCCGTAGGAGTCTGGGCCGTGTTTCAGTCCCAATGTGGCCGATCAGCCTCTCAGCTCGGCTACCCATCGTCGCCTTGGTGGGCTATTATCTCACCAACTAGCTAATGGGATATGAGCCCATCTCTGTCCGATAAAATCTTTTACCGCTGCACCATGCGATGCTGTGGTCATATACCGTATTAACTACCGTTTCCAGTAGGTATCCCGTTGACAGAGGCAGGTTGCTCATACATTACTCACCCGTTCGCCACTAACTTTCATCCCGAAGGAATCAGTCCGTTCGACTTGCATGTGTTAAGCATGCCGCCAGCGTTCGTCCTGAGCCAGGATCAAACTCTTAAGTTCAATCTTGACTTCTTATAACTTTAGTTCAAAGGTTAATAAGACGTTTTTTAATGTTATTGTTCAATTCGCATTAAAATCGCTTTTCCAAATGTTCAATTTTCAAGGTTCGTGCTGCGCTTAGTTGCGACAGCCTCCATATACTAACACAGACTTGAAATACTGTCAACTGATTTTCAAACATTTTTTACAAAATTTTTAAAAAAGTTTTTTCAGCACTAGATCCGTGATTCGTATCAATCGGTTGCTTGTCTATAATAACACTAATTTCCAAAAAGTGTGCTATTTTTTTTCTTACTTTATTAATACAGATTTTCAAATGTGTTGCTTATTTCTAGGCCATACAACATATCGTGTACTACCACCCTATAATCACACAATTTTTGCCTCAAAACAGTCAATTTATACCCAACAATTTCAAAGTATTTCAATTTTCATTCCAGAAACGCAAAAAAAACAATTCCCAAATTCTTTGCGCGCAATATGCGCGCGTTATATCTATTATGTTTATTATGAATATTTTATTTTAGTTTCATATCAATATATAAAATGTGCGTGCACACGCGCGCACGTATGTTAAAAGGCAACGATTTCTCGTTGCCCTATTTCCTGTTTGGATTAAATTTCCATAAATATTGTATTTGGATTTTGTGTAAAACAAACAATTTGCCAAATTTTCTTAAATTGAGCGATTGATGACGCCACCACCAAGACATATTCTGTCTATATATGCCACTGCATATTGACCGGGAGCAATTGCTCGTTGGGGATTTTCAAAGTAGAAATGCACGTCTTCCCCTTCAATGATTGCTCTTGCCTTTTCCAAAGGTTGACGATGTTTGATGCGCACAAGGCAATCAAATTCATTTGCAGGGGGTGGTGTGATAAAGTTGAAACCTTCAGTCACAAGTTCCTTTTTGAAAAGAACACTGTCTTCCCCTTGCGACACAATAAGTCGATTGTTCATCACATCTTTGTCAAGGACAAACCATCTTTCCCCTGTGCCGTCCTTGCTTCCACCAATGCCAAGACCACGGCGCTGACCAATGGTGTAATAATAAACACCCATATGTTTGCCAACCACCTTTCCGTCTGTGGTGACAATATCCCCATCTTTCATAGGTATGTATTTTGCCAAAAACTCACGGAATTTCCTTTCGCCAATAAAGCAAATGCCTGTGCTATCTTTCTTTTCTGCCACGGGAATATTGTGTAAGCGCGCATAGTCACGTACGTCCGTCTTGACCATATTGCCCAAGGGGAACAACACGTCATTGAGTTGCTCTTGTCGTACTTGGTTGAGAAAATATGTTTGATCCTTGTTTTCATCTTCGGCACGAAGCAAATAATTTACACCATTTTCGTGAGAAATGTTGCAGTAGTGCCCTGTGGCAATATAGTCTGCCCCCATCTTTCTTGCAAAATCTGCAAATGGGCCAAACTTTACTTCTCTATTGCAAAGAACGTCAGGATTGGGAGTCCTGCCCTTCTTGTATTCATCAACAAACAGTTTGAAAACGTGCTCCATGTATTGCTCTGAAAAATCCACAGAATAATAAGGTATGCCAATACGTGCGCATATACCTTGCACATCTGTCCAATCCTGCTCGCCAGTGCAACATCCGTCAGGCTCAGTATCCTTCCAGTTGGACATATAAAGACCTATGACGTCATAGCCCTGCTCTTTCAAAATGCTTGCAGCGACAGCGCTATCCACGCCACCACTCATACCAATAACTACACGTTTTGCCATAATTGTTCCTTTTGTCAGTTGTACAAATTTGCGCCATATCTTTCCCCATTGTCGGGGAAGATTGCAAGGACTTTTGCAGTGGGATTTTCTGCCTTAATTTCCTTTGCGACAAGGTAGGATGCGCCAGATGATATGCCACATTTTTCCCCTGTAAAACCATAGATTTCCTTCACTGCATTCACTGCTTCATCGCCCTTTACTGTGCGCACAATATCAAGGGCTTTTACGTCAAGAATTTCAGGGATAAAATTTGCCCCAATTCCTTGGATTTTATGCACACCACTTTCGCCTTTTGAGATGAGTGGACTTTCAGCAGGCTCAACACCAACAACCTTGGCTTTGAGCCCATTTTCTACGATGTATTTTTTGATGCCCATTGCAGTGCCACCACTGCCTACACCAAGAACAATATAGTCCACATCTGGCATATCTTTGAATATCTCAGGCGCAGTGGTTTCATAGTGCGCCTCAACAGATTGAGAGTTTGAAAATTGTCCTGCCAAATATGCTCCGTTTTCTGCAATTTCTTTGGCTTTGGCAACAGCACCAATCATGCCTTCGTTTGCAGGTGTCAGCACAACATTTGCACCATATTTTTTCATGAGCGAAATGCGCTCAACTGACATATTGTTGGGCATCACTGCCACAAAACCGATGTTTAAAGCCCTTGTTGTGTATGCAAGCCCAATTCCTGTGTTTCCACTTGTGGCTTCAACCACTGTGCCTTCGTCTGCAAGTTTTCCACTTTCAAGCGCATCCTTGACAATGAAAAAACCAACCCTATCTTTCACTGAGCCAGCAGGGTTGTTGCCTTCAAGTTTTGCATATATTTCGCCCACTTGAATTATGGGTGTTTTACCTATCTTTCCAGCAAGGATATTCAGTTTTTCACGGATGTCATTTATCATAGATTAAACTGCTCTTTTATCATCTTTGCCACCACGTCAGGGGCAAGATTTTCATTGTTTATTTTCATATAATTTTTGAAAGGAATTTCCCCTTCCAAACTTTCAAAACGATGCCTTTCATCATCTCTTAAAAGCCTTTCATTTGACCTTTCAATATCCCTTTTTGAAGGCTTGTTTTGAAGGCGATTTTCAGTGGCATTTCTTCTCAATCTTTCTTCGGTTGATGCCACCAATTCCACCCAGTAAAATTCGGTGTCAGGATTGCCCTGCAAGAATAGTTCTTCCACGTGCTTTCCATAGTCCCAATCGGCTTGATCATCAAGAGCAAACATAAAGGTGAAAATCATACCATAGTTGTCACTCTTTGCAAATTCCGAAAGGAAAATTTCACGAAGTTTCCTTATGACTTCGCCGTCAAAATAGCCAAACACTTCAATGACAGGCTCAATGGTCATATGGTTGTGAAAAAGACGAAGATCTGTTATCTTTGCAAGTTTCTGCCCAACCGTCATTTTTCCCACTGCCGCATTTCCAAATATGTTTACAAGTTTCATATCAAATTCAACCTTTCAAAATACCGATATTTTACATCTGGCGCCCCCGACAGGAATTGAACCTGTAACCGCCAGAATCGGAATCTGGTGCGCTATCCAGTTGCGCCACGGGTGCATATATATCCTATATATGACTATTCTATATGTTTTTCCACCCCAAATCAAGCACTTTTTTTGTTTTCTTTTATCATAAAAGAAAATGTTATTGATTTCACGCCTGTTTTGGTATAAACTAATCTAAAAGGTGGACTATGAAAAATTTGAAAGATAAGAAGGTGCTCATCATTTACACCGGTGGCACAATTGGTATGAAAAATACTGACGAGGGATATGCGCCTGTTGGTGGATATCTTCTTGACGAGTTGAAAAAAATTGACGATCTCAATCGTGGTGGTATGCCCAAGTGGGATTTTTTGGAGTTGACTCCTCTGTTGGACTCATCCAACGTCAGTTTCATTGAGTGGAATAACATCGCCAAAATCATAGTGGACAACTACGCCCAATATGACGGCTTTGTCATACTCCATGGCACGGATACAATGGCATACACATCATCTGCCCTGTCCTTCATTCTGCACGGACTGAACAAGCCCGTCATTCTCACAGGCTCACAAATCCCACTTTGCGAAATTCGTAGCGATGCAAGAGACAATCTCATTTCATCAATGATTATTGCAGGGGAAGGCAAAGTGAAAGAAGTGTGCCTTTGCTTTGGTGGAAAATTGCTCCGTGGCAACCGTGCAACCAAGACAAGTGCAGACAAACTCCTTGCCTTCGACTCCCCCAACTACCCATACCTTGCAGAAATCGGCATAAGCGTCAAATACAACCAAAGCGCATTCGGCAACTTCGGTGGCGAGTGTCTTGAATATCGACCATTCTCTGCCGTGCCAATTGGCGTGTTGAAGATATTCCCCGGCATGCAGTTTGGGCTCTTTGAAGACGTCATCAGTGAGAAACTTTCTGGTGTAGTCCTTGAAACCTTCGGCACAGGCAACATCCCCAACAGTGGGGACAATCTTTTGCCCATCATTCGCAAAGCATTCAAGCAAGGCGCAGTGGTGACAGTGTGCTCACAATGTGTGGCAGGCAGTGTCGTCCTTGGCGCATATCAAACAAGCAATGCTTTGAAAAATGCAGGTGCAGTAAGTGGCAAGGATATGACCACCGAAAGCGCAGTCGCCAAACTCTATCATCTCTTTTCAATGGGCTATTCAACCGACCAAATCAAAGCCCTTATGGAAGAAAACCTTGCCGGCGAATTGACCTATTAAAATCAAACAACAATCGCACAATAAATACTTTATTTGCTCATTTTAGCAATATAAACACCATATTTTGCCAATATAACACAAAAATAAAACCACTCATACGAGTGGTTTTTTATCTTTGCTTTGCTTATTATCTGAACACTTTCAGTGTGTTGGGGACAACCTTCATCGAGAGTTTGTTGACATATTGAATTTCGCCGTCAAGTTGGAAGAAGCCACCATCAAGTGATTCGATTGTGATTTCCTTGCCTTGCACTTCGCCACCCCATGAGGTGTTGACGTGTTTTGCACGAAGGAATACCATAAGTGCTGCGGGGATTTTCCATCTCTTGACTTCGTTGACGTAACCGATTTGAAGCAAACCGTCATCAACTTTTGCATTGGGGCACAAAGGAAGTCCACCACCAAGGAAACCACCGTTGCCAACACCGATTGTAAACACTCGCATATCCTTTGTTTCGCCATCGATTGTCACACGCATTCCGTAGAACTTGGTGTGGGCAAGAGCGTAAAGGAGTGAATAGAAATATGCCACTTTACCCTTCAAGAACTTGCATTTGGCAAACTTCAACAAAACGTCAACGTCAATGCCACCACCACAGGTGTTGAAACAGCGCATTCCGTCAAGTTGGATGAAATCGATATAGGAACTTTCGCCCTTCAAAATGACTTCAAGTGCCTTTTCAACCTTCTTGGGATGACCAGAACTCTTGATAAAGTCATTGCCACTGCCACAAGGCACAAGACCAAGTGTGATGTTGTCAAAGTTTTCAATGCCACAAAGGACTTCGTGGAATGTGCCATCGCCACCCAAAACGATGAGTTTTGTGTCGGGCACAAGAGAAAGTTCTCTTGCAATCTCCATTGCATGATCTCTATGCTCTGTTTTGTGAACGACATATTCAATGCCTCTTTCACCAAACATCTTTTCAAGTTTATTCAGTCCTTTTTGACCTTTACCTTTGCCACTTGTAGGGTTTACGATAACGTGATACATAATTTTCTCCATTTGCATTATCTTCGACATTTTACGACATTTGTTGAAAATTGTCAATCGTTTATTCTCGTGTTCCCATTTTTAGGTTTTATTTACTTATTATATATATAAAATAATACAATTGAACAACGTTTATGCCTTGCATTGTTTCCGTTTTGCGCAAAAAAAAGCCACCCTTTCGAGTGGCTTGATTTTGGTTTAAGTTCTTCTTACAGTTCTGCAAAGTATTTGATTGTGCGAACCATTTGTGAAGTGTAGCTGTTTTCATTGTCGTACCATGAAACAACTTGGACTTGGTATGTGTCTTCATCAACTTTTGCAACCATTGTTTGTGTTGCATCAAAGAGTGAACCGAATCTCATGCCGATGACGTCTGATGAAACGATTGCTTCTTCATTGTAACCGAATGATTCGTTTGCTGCTGCTTTCATTGCTGCATTGATGCCTGCTGCTGTGACATCCTTGCCTTTGACGACTGCAACAAGGATTGTTGTTGAGCCTGTGCATGTAGGAACACGTTGTGCACTGCCGATGAGTCTGCCGTTGAGTTCAGGGATGACAAGGCCGATTGCCTTTGCTGCGCCTGTTGAGTTGGGGACGATGTTTTGTGCGCCTGCTCTTGCTCTGCGGAGATCGCCTTTTCTGTGAGGACCGTCAAGGATCATTTGGTCACCTGTGTATGCATGGACTGTTGTCATGATACCACTTTGGATAGGTGCATAGTCATTGAGTGCCTTTGCCATAGGTGCGAGGCAGTTGGTTGTACAGCTTGCTGCTGAGATGATTTGATCATCTGCTGTGAGAGTTTCGTTGTTGACGTTGAAGACAATTGTCTTAAGGTCATTGCCTGCGGGTGCTGAAATGACAACTTTCTTTGCGCCTGCTTCGATGTGTGTCATTGATTTTTCTTTTGAGCAGTAGAAACCTGTGCATTCGAGGACGACATCTACGCCGATTGTTCCCCAAGGGCAGTCTTTTGCATCTTTGCATGCATAGATTTTGATTTCTTTTCCGTCAACAATGATTGAATCTTCGGTTGCTTCCACTGTGTGCTTGTTTTCGCCAAGATAACCAAGATATGAGCCTTGTGCTGTGTCATACTTGAGAAGGTGTGCGAGCATTGCGGGGCTTGTGAGATCGTTGATTGCCACTACTTCGTAGCCTTCTGCACCGAACATTTGTCTAAATGCAAGACGACCGATTCTGCCGAAACCGTTGATTGCAACTCTAACGTTTTTTGCCATATTATAATTCCTCCAAATTGGGTGTTATTCTTGTTTGCATACAATATCATTGTATGGCTTTTTCACTTGTGTATTTTACATATATTGGACAAAATACGCAAGCAATTTTGACTATGTTTTATATTTTTGTGCGATTTCTCTTATTACATAAGGTTTTCAGGGTTGAGTCCAAAGAGTTCAGGCAAGACAAATCTGCCGTTTTTTCTTATGAGCACGTCATCAAAATAGATTTCTCCTCCGCCATAAGCCTCTGTTTGTGACATAACCAAATCCCAGTGGATTGCACTGACGTTGCCATTCCAAGCAGAGTCATAGCATGCGCCGGGGGTAAAGTGGATTGAACCACTGATTTTCTCGTCAAAGAGAATATCTCCCATGCCGTCTGTGATATAAGGATTGACACCAAGAGCAAATTCGCCAACGTATCTTGCACCTTCGTCTGTATCAAAGATTGCAGTTGCACGTTTTGTGTCGTTTGCCTTTATATCCACAATTTTGCCGTCCTTGAATTCAAGACGTACGTTTTCAAACTTTGTTCCGTTTTCAACTGAAGGCACATTGTATGCGATGACGCCATTGACGCTATCCTTGACAGGTGCTGTATAAACTTCGCCATCGGGGATATTGCGTCTGCCACTGCACTTTACGCCACCAATACCCTTGATTGAGAAGGATATATCTGTTTCGCCAGGGCCAACAACACGAACCTTGTCTGTTCTGTTCATAAGTTCAACAAGGGGTGTCATTGCATCTTCCATCTTTTGATAGTCAAGGCAACATACGTTGAAATAATGGTCTTCAAACTTCTCTGTGCTCATGCCTGCAAGTTGGCTCATGCCTTCTGTGGGATAGCGAAGAACAACCCAACGAGTCTTTCTAACACGGATGTTGTGGTGCACGTTGATAGAATAAATTCTATCATAGGCTTGCATTCTGTCTTCGGGGACGTCACTGAGTTCATAACTGTTGTTGCCACCACGGATGCCAATATAGCAGTCCATTTGATTCATCTTGTCTGCATCAAGTTTTGCCATAAATTCAAGCATTTCATCTGTTGCGCCTGAAAGGATTTCACGTTTGATGCGATAGTCGTCTATGTGAATAAAAGGCTCGCCACCGTTCTTGTAAATTTCCTTCACAAGAAGTGCCACCAGTTGCCAATCACAACCACGAGCGTCAATCCACACCTTGTCGCCCTTTCCAACACGGCAGGAATAATTGACGAGATTTGTTGCAAGTTTTTGTTGTCTAGGATCGTGTAACATATTCACTCCTTACTATAACTTATTTTCAATATTCAATTATAATCCAAATGGCGCTATTTTACAAGTTATTTTTTTCTCAACGTTGAAATACATCAAAGGAATGAGTGCTTGTAGGACACAACAAAAAATACACTTTTTGTTTATCCGTCAGCGATTTTTGAAAAAGTGTTTACAATTTCAATGCAAAGTTGTATAATATTCTACGTTATCAATAATTTATCGGAGGACAACTGGTTATGCCATTAGTTACATCAACCGAAATGTTCAAAAAAGCATACGAAGGTGGCTATGCAATCGGCGCATTCAACGTCAACAATATGGAAATCATCCAAGGTATCGTTGAAGCAGCAACAGAAGAACAAGCACCTCTCATTTTGCAAGTTTCATCAGGCGCAAGAAAATATGCAAACACAACCTATCTTAGAAAGATGGTTGAAGCAGCAGTCGAAACAAGTGGTCTCCCCATTTGTATGCACCTTGACCACGGCGATACATTCGATCTTTGCAAAGACTGTATCGACAACGGCTTCACATCAGTCATGATCGATGCAAGCGCACATCCCTTTGCAGAAAACATCTCAATCACAAGACAAGTTGTTGAATATGCACACGACCACGGTGTTGTTGTCGAAGCAGAACTCGGCAAACTCGCAGGTGTTGAAGATGACGTCAAAGTCGATGCAAAAGATGCAAGTTACACAGACCCTGACCAAGTTCAAGAATTTGTTGAAAAGACAGGCGTTGACTCACTCGCAATCGCAATCGGCACATCACACGGCGCATTCAAGTTCAAAGGACAACCCAAACTCCGCTTTGACATCCTTCAAGAAGTTGAAAACCGTCTCCCCGGCTTCCCCATCGTTCTTCACGGCGCATCAAGCGTTCCTCAAGATCTCGTGAAGATCATCAACCAATACGGTGGTGCAATGCCCGGCGCACAAGGTGTCCCTGAAGAAATGCTTCGTGAAGCAGCAAAGATGGCAGTCTGCAAGATCAACATCGACAGTGACCTTCGCCTTGCAGTCACAGCAACAATCAGAGAACATTATGCACTCAACCCTTCACACTTCGATCCCAGACAATATTTGGGACCAGCAAGAGAAGCAGTCAAAAAGATCGTCAAGCACAAGATCGTCAACGTTCTTGGTTGCAACGGCAAAGCATAATAAAACCAACAATAAAAAGGCACTCAACCGAGTGCCTTTTTTTGTTGCCCTTTTATGAAGTTTGTCGTACACCACACATTTCATCACTGCTTTGCCACACCCAAACACACCATATCTTTCAACATATCAACCACCTATTTGTCAATCCACACAATTTGCGCCATTTTGCACAATTAAGTGTTCATCATTGCTTTTATAGTATATAAACTGCCGTTATTGTGATTTTGCACATTTTTCTCATTGTCAACATTGCTTATATAATTCCACATCATCAACCCACTAGCACTGCCCTTGCCAACGACTGCAACAAGCAATGACAACATTATACTTGCCTACAACCGAGTTTTGTTTTATAATGGTCATATGCAAAAGATACTTTCAGCAATGCGCAGAGCAATCCAAGACTATGATATGATTCAAGACGGCGACAAAATCTTTGTCGGGCTTTCTGGTGGAAAGGATAGCACTATGCTCCTTGCAGGGCTCAAAGCCTATCAACGTTTCTCCCCTGAGAAGTTTACCCTTGAAGCCATAACCATTGATATGGGGCTTAAAGACACAAACAAGGCAGAACTGGAAGCACTCACTGCTTGGTGCAAGTCCATGGACGTGCCACATCATGTTGTAAGCACCGATATTGCCGAGATAGTCTTTGAGGCGAGGAATGAATCAAATCCTTGCTCACTGTGCGCTAAAATGCGCCGTGGGGCGTTAAATAGCACGCTTCTTGAACTTGGTGGTGGCAAACTTGCCCTTGGACACAATGCAGACGATGTGGCAGAAACAATGCTTCTGTCCCTTCTCTACGAAGGCAGATTCTCTTGCTTCTCTCCAACGGCATATATGGACAAGAAAGGTGTCCACATGATTCGCCCCATGATCTACCTTGAAGAATATGACATTAGGTCAACGGTGGATAGACTTGGACTGCCAATCGTCAACAATCCCTGCCCTATGAACCACGTGAGCAAGCGAGAATATGCCAAGGACCTTATCAAGCATATCTGCAAGGATATACCCTTTGCAAAAGAGCGCATACTGGGTGCAATCTACCATCCCGAGCGCAACAACCTCTGGCAAAAACCCACCAAACCCACCGACCAAGAATAAACCAATGTGCACAAACAAAAAAGACGGATTTCTCCGTCTTTTGTTTTATTACTTTTTCCTATGTGGCGACAAAAAAACACCGACCATTCAGTCGGTGTTTTCTTTTTGGGGTTATCATTAGATGAGTTTTACAATAACTCTTTGTGCTGCATCGCCACGGCGAAGGTCGAGCTTCAAGATACGTGTGTATCCGCCACCTTGGCCGAGTTCGTTTGCACGTGCATCATATTTGGGTGCATATTCTCTGAAAATCTTTTCAATGAGAGGATGCTTGATGTCCTTAATACGTGCAATGTATGCATTCTTGTTTTCCTTGGGTTCGCGTTGTGATTGGAGATCACGAAGTTCTGCCATAAGACGACGACGTGCTGCAAGTTTCTTGACACCGTCATTGGTGAATTCTTTTGCAACTTTGTTGCCTTTTGCGTCTGTGACTGTCTTTGTGACTTTCACATCATCTTGGTATGTGCGAATTGCAAGGGTGATATACTTTTCTGCAAGTGCTCTCACTTCTTTTGCTCTGTCCAAAGTTGTTTCAATTTGGCCGTACCAGAGAAGTTCAGAAACTTGGTTGCGGAGCATTGCCATTCTTTGATCTGTAGGTCTACCTAATTTGCGCATTGTGTTCCTCCTAGTCCTCTTGTGCCTTCAAACTAAGACCGAGGTCTTCAAGTTTCTTTTGGACTTCATCAAGAGATTTTTTGCCGAGATTTCTTACTTTGAGCATATCGTCTTCTGTACGATGTGTAAGATCGCCGACTGTGTGAATATTTGCACGTCTCAAGCAGTTGAGTGAACGGACCGAAAGATCAAGATCATCGATTGAAATTTCGAGTGTCTTTTGGCTTTCGTCTTCGCCTTCTGACTTGATGAACGTATTGTCACGCATTCCATCAACAAGGTCAATAAAGAGATTGAGATGTTCGTTCATGACTTTTGCAGCAAGAGATGCGATTTCTGTTGCTGATGTTGTGCCGTCTGTTGTCACTTCAAGAGTGAGTTTGTCGTAGTCGATGCTTTGTTCAACACGAGTTGCTTCCACTGCATAGTTGACTTTGACGACTGGTGTAAAGATGCTATCAACGGGGATATAGCCGATGGGTTCATAGATGTCCTTATTGCGAGTTGCAGGGACATAACCTCTGCCGTATCCAACGTAGATATTCATATCAATTCTGCCACCTTCATCGAGGGTGCAAATTGTTTGTTCAGGGTTGAGCACTGAAACGCCCATGGGCAATTCAATGTCACCTGCTGTGACGGTGCCGACTTGGTCTGCATTAAGGCGGACTCTAATCTTTTCACCATTGGGTGCATCAACCTTGAAACGAACAGTTTTGATATTGAGGATAATTTCGGTCACTTCTTCTTTGACACCTTTGGTGGTTGAGAATTCGTGGTCCACTCCATCGATCTTGATGCCAACTGCTGCGGCACCGGGGAGTGCGGAGAGGAGAATTCTTCTCAAGCAATTTCCGAGAGTGATACCAAAGCCTCTGTCCAGGGGTTCGACTACGAACTTTGCGTAGTTTCCGCTTTTGGTCTCTTCGAGGGTTATCTTGGGTTTCTTGATTTCCATCATAATTTAATCCTCCAAAGCGATTATTTAGAATACAATTCGACGATGAGATGTTCTTTGATGTCTGCGTCTATGTCTGCTCTTTCGGGGAGTGCAAGAACCTTACCATTGAGGTTTTCGTTGTCCCATTCAAGCCACTTGACAAGGCTGAGGTTTTTGACTTCCTTTGCAGCTTGCCAAAGAGTCATATCTTTCTTGTTTTCTTTGACTGCGATCACATCGCCTGCCTTAACAAGATAAGAAGGAATGTCGACTGTATGTCCATTGACTGTGATATGTCCGTGATTGACGATTTGACGTGCCATTGCTCTTGATGCACCAAGGCCAAGACGATAGACAACGTTGTCAAGTCTACGTTCGATAAGGACGAGCATGTTTTCACCTGTGATACCACGCATTTCAGTTGCTTTTGTGTAGTATTTGAGGAATTGCTTTTCGCTTACGCCGTAAATTCTCTTTGCCTTTTGTTTTTCACGGAGTTGGACTGAATATCCTGATGCTTTCTTTCTGCTCTTTCCATGTTGTCCTGGAGGTGCAAACTTTGTGAGAAGTGTGCACTTGTCAGAATTACATTTTTCGCCTTTCAAATAAAGTTTGCAGCCTTCGCGTCTGCAAAGACGGCAGCTGGGTCCTGTATATTTAGCCATATTATTACCTCCGATTACAGTCTTCTACGCTTGGGAGGACGGCATCCATTGTGAGGGATGGGTGATACGTCTTGGATGAGTGTAACTTCCATGCCAACGTTTGCGAGTGCACGGATTGCTGATTCTCTGCCTTGGCCGGGTCCTTTGACGTAAACTTCCACGGTTCTCATACCTTGATCGTATGCCACCTTTGCTGCGTCTTCACTGACCATTTGTGCTGCGAAGGGTGTTGCTTTACGGCTGCCTCTGAGCTTAAGTTTGCCAGATGATGACCATGAAATTGCATTACCATTCATATCAGTGATGGTCACGATGGTGTTGTTGAAGGATGCATGAATGTGTGCTTGTCCTTTTTCAACACGCTTTATGTCTTTTCTTTTCTTAATATTCTTTCTTGCTATACCTGCCATAACACGCCTCCGTTATTTCTTCTTGCGACTGACAGTACGCTTGGGACCTTTACGGGTTCTTGCGTTTTGTTTTGTGCTTTGACCTCTGACAGGAAGGCCCTTTCTATGACGGACTCCTCTGTAACAGCCAATTTCCATAAGTCGCTTAATGTTGAGACCGACATCTCTCTTAAGATCACCTTCAACGCGAAGATATTTTTCAATATAATCACGGATAAGGCTGACATCACCTTCGGTGAGGTCCTTAACTCTTGTGTCGGGGTTGACGCCTGTTTCCTTCAGGATTTCTTTTGAAGTGGTAAGACCGATACCATAAATGTAGGTAAGACCGATTTCCACTCTTTTGTCACGCGGCAAATCTACGCCTGCTATACGTGCCATTTGTTACCTCCAATAAGTGTATAAATATGTTTTTATGCTACACACGGGTAGTTGCAGTGAATTTGGAATGATGCAACCAGCCGCCCCGTGGGGATTGCTTTCTTAACCTTGACGTTGTTTGTGGTTGGGATACTTAGGGCAGATAACCATAACTCTGCCGTTTCTTTTGATAACCTTGCATTTGTCGCACATAGGTTTAACACTGGGTCTGACTTTCATGATAACCTCCAAATAATGTCTATTTGTTTCTGTAAATAATTCTACCTTTTGTAAGATCGTAAGGTGACATTTCGATACGAACCTTGTCGCCTTCAAGGATACGAATGTTGTTTATGCGCAACTTTCCACCAAGATAAGCAAGAATCACGTGATTGTTTTGAAGTTTCACTTTGAATTGTGTTTTGGGGAGAACTTCAATCACTACGCCTTCAACTTCAATTACATCTTCCTTAGACATAGAACTCCTTTACTTTTTGTTGTTTTCGTTGTAAATTCTGATTGCACTTTTCAATTCCGAATCAAAAACTTGCAATCCATTTTCTAACTTTTCAGCGATTTTGTCAAGTGTTTGACCACTTGTTTTGATATGTTTTATTTTTTTCAGCTTTGCTGTCTTGATTCTTCTCAAATCTCCGTCTGCAATTTTCACGTGATTTTCATCAACAAGTTCAACCACAGCGAAGTATTTTCCGGCATCTCTGCCTGCCACTGACAGCACGATTTCACCTAATTTCATAGTGTCAAAATCTCAATTCCGTTTTCGGTGAGTGCCACCGTGTTTTCGTAGTGAGCTGATGGGCTTCTGTCTGCAGTCACACATGTCCAACCATCGCTGAGAGTTTCAACCTGCCAATCACCAAGGGTGATCATAGGTTCTATTGCAAGGACCAATCCTTTTTCAAGTTTCAGTCCGTGTCCTGCTCTGCCATAGTTTGGCACTTGTGGATCTTCGTGCATCTCTCTGCCAATGCCGTGTCCAACCATTGCTCGCACAACTCCAAAACCATTGCTTTCAGCGTGTTGCTGTATTGCACTTGATATATCACCAAGTCGGTTTCCAAGTTTGAATTGCTCAATCCCTTTGAAGAAACTTTCTCTTGTGACTTCCACAAGTCTTTTCTTTTCGGGAGTGGTGTCGCCAACAATGAATGTACGGGCTGCATCTGCTTGCCATCCACCAAGAATTGCACCAACGTCAATTCCAATGATTTGTCCTTCTTCAAGTCTTCTTGCCGAAGGAATGCCGTGGACCACTACTTCGTCAATGCTTGCGCATATTGTTCCAGGAAAACCACCATATCCAAGGAATGATGGGGTTGCACCCTTGCGCTTGATGTAGTCGTATGCGAATTCGTCAAGTTTCTTTGTTGTGATGCCAGGTCTTACCTTTTCTTCCATAAAGAGAAGCAAGTCCCTGATTATCTCGCAAGACTTTTTCATCTTTGCGATTTCTGCTGGGCTTTTCAACTTTATCATCTCAAAGCACCTTCTTCACTTTTTCAAAGACGTCTTCCACTTGATCGCTGTGTTCAACATCTACACTGACAAGATTTCCTTTTGATTGATAATATCCAATGAGAGGTGCTGTTTGCTTTTCGTAAACATCAAGTCTTGCACGGACGGTTTCGGGCTTGTCGTCATCTCTCACAAACAAGGTTTCGCCACACTTGGGGCACTTTCTGTTGCTGTCCACCCAATCAACGTGTGATGTTTCGCCACATTTGCAAGCCAGACGGCCGCTAAGACGCTCTATTATCGCCTCAAAAGGTACGTTGATGTCAAGAACCAAGTCTATGGTTGCCACCTTGTCCAAAGCCTCTGCTTGCGCTATTGTGCGAGGGAAGCCATCAAGGATATAACCATTCTTTGCATCGTCTTGACTGAGTCTATCTGCGACAATATTGATTACAAGAGAATCTGGCACCAGATTTCCTTTGTCAATGAAGGTCTTTGCCTCCAAACCAAGTTCTGTGCCTTCTTGTATGTGTTTACGAAGGATAGCCCCCGTAGAAATATGAGGAATATTGTATTCTTTTGAAATCAAGGCTGCTTGTGTGCCTTTGCCAGCACCGGGTGCGCCAAGAAGAACGATATTTTTCATATTATACTCCGTCTTGCCACATAAGACTTTGACTGCCCTGCCCGAACAATGTCGGGCATAGGCTGTCGTGTTTCTTATTTAAGGAAGCCCTTGTAGTGCTTCATCATAATTTGTGATTCCAATTGTTTGTGGATTTCAAGTGCTGATGAAACAACGATGAGAAGTCCTGTTGCTGAGAATGCACCACCGAATCCCAAAGGTCCACTTACGAAGGGGTTTCCATTTCCACCGGAAATTGAGTTGAAAATGAATGTAGGGATAAGTGCGATAAGTGCAAGGAAGATTGCTCCGAACAATGTGATACGGTTTGAAATCTTCTTCAGGAAATCGCTTGTAGGCTTGCCTGCTCTAATACCGGGGATAAATCCACCGTATTGTTGAATGTTTCTTGACACATCTTCAGGGTTGAATTGGATTTGTGCATAGAAATATGCAAAGAACACAATCAAAATTACCATAAACAGGTAATATACCCATGTGCCTGAACCCATATTTTGGCTGTACCATGCATATGCTTCACTTGTGGGGAAGAACAATGCCATGAACATTTGAGGGAAGGTGAGCAATGAGCTTGCAAAGATCAAAGGCATAACGCCACTGCCGTTGTCACGGATGGGAATGTATGTTGATTGTCCGCCATACATTTTGTTGCCCTTGATTTGCTTGC
>JAZRGC010000155.1:0-3947 GCA_045643985.1 Clostridia bacterium | reverse complement strand
CCTGCAGAGAGAAGGGGTTTTCTTGACGTAGGTTTATCCCAACAACAAAAGGCATATTTCAGTGCATTGCAACGATACAACAAGACGTTGAAACAAAAGAACAATCTTCTCAAAGAAAGCAGGCATGCAGACAATCTTGATGATATGCTTGATGTATGGGATATTGGGCTTGCAGAGCAAGGCGCAATCATCATTCGCAAACGTATGGAGTTTGTGGCAGAACTCAACAAGTTTGCAAGCGCAAGCCACGAGAAAATCAGTTCCGGCAAGGAAAAGTTGACATTATCCTATGAAACTGCCGTGGACACCACAGGGGACATAAGGCGTAATCTTGAAGAAGCATTGCTCAAAGCAAGAGATAAGGACAAGGAACTTGGCTATTGCACAATTGGCCCACATAGAGATGACATCAAGATTGAGATTGACGGCATCGATGCAAGAAAATTTGCTTCGCAAGGACAACAACGTACCATTGCACTTGCAATGAAACTTGGCGAAGTTGAACTATACAAACAAGAAACAAGCGAAACACCCGTGTTGCTCCTTGATGATGTGCTCAGCGAACTTGACAAAACAAGGCGAGATATTCTCTTGAAAGCAACAGAAGGTGTGCAAACAATCCTGACTTGCACGGAGTTTGATGGCGAAGGCGCAAAACTTTTTGAAGTTAAGGAAGGAAAAATCGTAAAAGGATAAACTATGGAAAACAAAGAAATTTTAGTGGAAGAACAAATTGCCGACACAATCAACACCGAAGTGATTGAAGAAAAAAACACCGAAAACAATGACTATCCCAAGACCATAAGCGTCAAGGCATATGAAGATGTTGTTGAAATGACTCTTGATGAAACAGGAATCACAGCAGGTGAAGTGCACATCAAAAAGGAAGACATCTTGCTTGTCAACCGTTATATCAATATGCGCAACTTCAAAAATGAGCCCACATTTACAGTGGTGTACAAAATTGACGACACAACAGTCACGTCATACGACTTTGTGCAAAACACAGAGTTAAGCGACCTTGATTTTGATGATAAAGTGGCTTTTTGGCTCAAAAAGGAAGAAATCAACTTTGAAGAAAACGATTGGAATTATTTCAATCCCATTGTCAACGGC
Organism: Clostridia bacterium; assembly: GCA_045643985.1. GTDB lineage: Bacteria > Bacillota > Clostridia > Christensenellales > CAG-917 > RGIG4097. The sequence goes on along the minus strand of JAZRGC010000155.1, from coordinate 2,831 downwards.
TATCTTACATACAGATATGTTGTCAAGCACATAGCACCTGAAAAACCAAAGACAATCAATGCACTTGCCCTTGGCAGTGCAATTGCAGGCGTGCTGATGATGATTGTTGGTGGAGTGATGTTGGGCATTGGCAAAACCCTCTTTGGTTGCACAGGTTTGGGCGTTGGAGCAATCGCACTTTTGATGGGTATATTCAACATTATCAAGAAAAAATAGTTGTCAATAAACAAAATTGGTCAAAAAATCCAAAAGATTTTTTTGCGCCAAGGACAAGGAAACAATAATTTATCTTGACAAAAAAAGGTGAAATAATATAAACTAGGATATACATTTCTACAACACATGGACGTACACCTGCGTGTATGTATATGATGAGGGAGTAATTTGCGCCAATGGCGTGGCCGATTTCAACAGCCGACTATATGTCTGGAACGGTCTAAAAAATGAGACTCATAAGATAAGCAGATTGTTTGTCCTATGGGTTTTTATATTTTATGGAGGAAAAATGAAACACTATCTTTTTGACGGAAATGCCGTACTTGAAGAAGTAAAGTCAAACGAAAACGGCTTGACACAAGTGGAAGCCGATGCTCGTCTTGAACAAAACGGAAAGAACAAACTTGCAGAAGGCAAAAAAGTGTCTATGATCAAGAGATTCTTCTTGCAACTTGCAAATCCTATGATTATCGTTTTGATCATCGCAGCATTTGTCAGCCTCATCACAACACTTATCCCTGTGATGACAGGCAAGGGACATTTTGATGCAACCGAACTTGCAGAGTTCTTCATCATCATTGCAGTTGTTCTTCTCAATGCAATTCTTGGTGTGGTGCAAGAAGGCAAGGCAGAAAAGGCAATTGAAGCCTTGAAGGAAATGACTGCATCAACATGTAAGGTCATTCGTGATGGTATGATCAAACAAATCAAAAACGAAGATCTTGTTGTTGGTGACATCGTTGTCCTTGAAGCAGGCGACTCAGTGCCTGCAGACTGCCGTCTTATTGAAGCCGCATCCTTGAAGGCAGAAGAAGCCGCATTGACTGGCGAATCTGTTCCTGCCGAAAAGGAAATTGACACTCTCACAGCAGAAGAAGGCAAAGACGTTCCTCTTGGCGACAGAAAGAATATGGTCTATATGGGCAGCACCATTGTTTACGGCAGAGCAAAAGCAGTTGTCGTTGCAACAGGTATGCAAACCGAAATGGGCAAAATTGCAGACGTTCTTGCACAAACAAAAGACGAAACAACACCTCTCCAAAAGAAACTTGACAAACTCTCAAAGATTTTGAGTTTTGTTGTCCTTGGCATTTGTGTGTTTATCTTTGCATTCCAACTCATCAAGGAACACAACAATCTTGCAGGCAACAAGGCACTTGAAATCGTCCTTGACAGTTTCATTATTGCAATATCCCTTGCAGTTGCAGCAATCCCTGAAGGTCTTGCAACAGTTGTCACAATCGTCCTTTCAATGGGCATGACAAAGATGGCAAAGAAAAAGGCTGTCGTCAAACGTCTTACAGCAGTTGAAACACTTGGTTGCACCCAAATCATCTGCTCAGACAAAACTGGCACATTGACACAAAACAAGATGACAGTTGTTGACACATATGGCGATGACGTCCAACTTATTGCAAGAATCATGGCACAATGCAGTGATGCAACCCTTGACCCTGAAAAACTTGAAGCAGTTGGCGAACCTACAGAATGTGCACTTGTCAACTTTGCATACAAGCAAGAACTCAACAAAACCGATCTTGACAACACATACCCCAGAGTTGCAGAAGCACCTTTTGACAGCATGCGCAAGATGATGTCAACAATCCACAGAGAAGAAAACGGTGCATATGTCCAATTTACAAAGGGCGCACCCGATGAACTCTTGAAGTGCTGTACACATGCAAAAATCGGTGGCGAAGTTGTTGCATTGACAGACGAAATCAAGCAAAACATCCTTTCAGCCAACAAAGCAATGGCAAACGAAGCACTTCGTGTCCTTGCCGCAGCATACAAAAACCTTGATGCAGTGCCCGAAAGTGTTGATCCCGAAGATATTGAAAACAACCTTATCTTTGCAGGTCTTACAGGTATGATCGACCCTGTCCGTCCCGAAGTTCAAGCCGCAATTGGCGAATGTAAGACAGCAGGCATCCGTGCAGTTATGATCACAGGCGATCATATCGACACAGCAGTGGCAATCGCAAAACAACTTGGCATCATCGAAGATGCTTCACAAGCAATCACTGGCGCAGAAATGGCAGAATTGAGCGATGAGGAATTCTTTGAAAAGATCACTCAATACTCAGTGTATGCACGTGTTCAGCCCGAACATAAAGTCCGTATCGTCAACACTTGGAAGGCACGTGGTATGATCACTGCAATGACAGGCGATGGCGTCAACGATGCTCCTTCAATCAAGTCAGCAGACATCGGCATCGGCATGGGCATCACAGGCACAGACGTCACCAAGGGCGCAGCAGATATGGTGCTCCAAGACGACAACTTTGCAACAATCGTGTCTGCAGTTGGCGAAGGCAGAAGAATCTATGACAACATAAGAAAGTCAATCCAATTCCTTCTCGCATCCAACCTTGCAGAAGTGGTGGCAGTGTTCATCGCAACAATGTGTGGTTTCACTCTCTTGAAGCCTATGCACCTGCTTTGGATTAACCTTATCACAGACACATTCCCTGCACTTGCTCTCGGCACAGAAGAAGCAGAAGCAGACCTTATGAGCAGAGCACCTCGCTCAGAAAAGGAAGGCATCTTTGCAGGTGGTGTTGGTGTCAACATCGTCATCCAAGGTGTGTTTATTGGACTCTTGACCCTTGCAT
>JAZRGC010000154.1:0-4887 GCA_045643985.1 Clostridia bacterium | reverse complement strand
CCTGTGGGTTGTATCTGACACAGTCAGGCGCTAAATAGCGCAGTTTTTACATATGTGGGTGAGAGTTTCAACCATATCCCCCGTTAGATCACTCCTTTCTACAATTATTTCATTGGGGGATTGACTGATGACTGCCATAATTAGATTGTGTTCATAATTGTCAAAAACATCAAGGATGTGCACCTTTTTGCCAGTGGTGAGATTGTACACTTCGCCACTGTCAATTGCCACACGATTGCTGGCATTGTCCGTTGACGTGATGAAAGCAGATATGTCATAACAATCACTGTCGGTGGAGTTCATAAGACGTGATGCAAGGGATATGACTTCATCCCAGTTTTGTTTCAACTCTTGAAGGCGAAAATTGTACAGCCCATCAACGTTGAAATCTGCCGTTTCGGCAAGGGATTTACGAAGATAATTTTCTTCATAACGTCTGTCAAAGTGTACAAGTGAGCATATAAGCGAACAAGTGGCATGATTGAGTGTGAATCCTGTGAGTTTTTCAATGAAAAATGACGTTTTCATATATGTCAATATGATGTCTTCAATGAGCAAGGTGATTTCTTCTTCAATTTTTGCGCTTTTTTCACAAAGGGATGCAAGATAAATCCATATTCTATCCCTACTTTCTTCCACTGCAAAGGATAAATCTTTCATCTTTTCTATCCTTTTTTTGATGTAGGCAATTTCTTTTGAATATCTCTTGTCGATGCTGATTACGTTTGACCACATACCCCTATTTTATGCAAAGAGAAAATATTTATAATCAAAACATCCTATTTTTGAAAAGGTATTTTTTTGTGAAAATGTTGTGAGAATTTCTCCTTTGAAATGCGACAAAAATCGCATAGATTTGTTGATGAATTTCGTAGATAAATCAAAAAAAGCAAGCACTTTTCATGCTTGCTTTTGGTTTAAACCGATATTCTAACCGAGTAAATCAGTCATCAACTTCCACTGACAAGATTCTTCCATTGGTGGTGTCCATTTGGACAACGTATTTTTCGTCACGAACTGTAAACACAAAGTTGTAAATATAGTGGCTGTTGTCAATTGGTCTTTCCACTTTCAAATCCTTGTCCACTTTTTTGAGTTCAAACTCAACAAGGTCATATTCAAAAGTGCCTTCGGGGAGATTGAGATTGTTGTTGGTTGCATTATTTCTGCTGTTGAGCCATGCGCAGAGATAATTTTTGCTCCATTCCACTCCGTCCATCAATTCCACATTGACTTGCTCTTTTGCCTTTGTATGTGCAATGCCAAATACACTGGCAAGGATGATTGCGCAGACCAAAACTGCAACACCAAGGACTATGCCAATTGACACCAAAATGTCTTTTTTTGTGATTGGTTGATCCTTTTTTGACTTTTCTTCCTTGACTTCATTTGTTTCTTCAACAATTTCTTCAAGTTCTATCTTGTTTTCTTCCATAATGCTCCGTTGTGCGCAAAGTGCACATTTTCATATTCTAAATAGCCTATTTATTATACAACAAATCGTGATTTTGTAAAAGCACTTTTTCAAAAGTTTTTTCATCTATTTTTTGAAGGTTAGTTTTTGACTTTTGCCCCATTATTGGTTGAAAAAATGCTTGTATTTGGTATTTTACTATGCTATACTAATTTTAAGTTTGTAATTTGCGTGGCTGAGCGCATTATGCGCACCCACGTACGAACAAAAATCACAAGTGGAGAAAATTATGGAAAGAGATTATCAAGCAATCTTAAATCAAATGACTCTTGAAGAAAAAGCATCCCTTTGCAGTGGTCTTACTTTCTGGAAAACAAAGCCCATTGAAAGACTTGACGTCCCTTCAGTGTGGATGTCTGACGGCCCTCACGGACTTCGTAAAGAAAAGCCCACAAAAGGTGGTGGCACAAATATTATGCAACCTGCAGAGCCTGCAACCTGCTTCCCCCCTGCTGTCACAACTGCTTCATCTTGGGACGTAAATCTCATTGAAGAAGTTGGTGCTGCAATTGCAGAAGAAGCAAAGGCACTGAAAGTCAGCACAGTTTTGGGACCCGGTGTCAATATCAAACGTAGCCCCCTTTGTGGCAGAAACTTTGAATATTTCTCAGAAGATCCCTTCCTTTCAGGAAGAATGGGTGCTGCATACGTTCACGGTGTGCAAAAGAATGGCGTTGGTGTTTCACTGAAGCACTTCTGCGCAAACAACCAAGAACATATCCGTATGGGCGTTGACACAATTGTTGATGAACGTACTCTCCGTGAAATTTATCTCCCTGCCTTTGAACACGTTGTAAAAACTGAACAACCTACAACGGTTATGAGTTCCTACAACCTTCTTGGTGGAAAGCACTTGACAGATCACAAGCGCATGCTTGACGACGTTCTCCGTAAAGAATGGGGATTTGAAGGCATTGTCATCAGCGACTGGGGTGCAATGTTTGATAGAGTTGAATCTATCAAAGCAGGCAACGATCTTGAAATGCCTGCAAACGGTGGCATGAATGACCGTGTCATCGTCAAGGCAGTGAAAGAAGGTCGTCTTGATGAAGCAGATCTTGACAAAGTTGTGCTCCGTCTTCTTAAATTTGCATTCGATTGCAAAGATAGTGAAGTTGATGATGCTCCTCAAAACCTTGAAGAACATCACGAACTTGCAAGACGTGCTGCAGAAAGTGGTGCTGTCCTTCTCAAAAACGACAGCAAGGCACTTCCCCTCAAAAGGGAACAAAATATTGCAGTCATTGGTGCTCTTGCAAAGAAACTTCGTTATCAAGGAGCAGGCTCAAGCCATATCAATCCCCCCAAGACAGTGTCATTCCTTCAAGCACTTGACAATGCAGGTCAAGGCTATGAATATGCAGACGGCTATTCATTGAAGGGCGATGGCTACAAGAAAGGTCTTATCAAAAAGGCTTTGAAGGTTGCCCAAGGCAAAGATGCAGTTGTGGTATTTGTAGGCTTGACTGACGCTTTTGAAAGCGAAGGCTACGATCGTACACACATCAATATGCCCGAAGCACACAACTATCTCCTTGAAGAACTTGCCAAGGTCAATGACAATATCATCGTTGTCACATCATGTGGCTCTCCCATCCAAATGACAAGATGGATTGACAAAGTCAACTCAGTGCTCAACGTATATCTTGGTGGTCAAGCAGGTGGCGAGGCAACATACAACCTTCTCTACGGCAACGTGAACCCCAGTGGTAAACTTGCAGAAACATTCCCCTTCCGTAATGGCGACAACATCGTGGCAAATTACTTCCCTATGGGACCACGTCAAGTTGAATATCGTGAAGGCATTTACGTGGGCTATCGCTACTATGACAAGGCTGAAATGGATGTTCAATTCCCCTTCGGCTACGGACTTAGTTATACAACATTTGAATACAGCGATCTCAAACTTTCAGCAAAGGAAATCAATGAGTGCGATGACCTGACTGTTTCACTGAAAGTGAAAAATACTGGCGATGTGGCTGGTGCAGAAATTGTTCAACTTTATGTTGAAGACGTTGAATCAACAATCTTCCGTCCTGTGAAGGAACTCAAAGGCTTTGCAAAGGTATTCCTTGAAGCAAGAGAAGAAAAGGAAGTTGAAATCGCTCTTGACAGCCGTGCATTTGCATACTACAACGTTTCAATCAATGACTGGCACGTTGAAAGTGGCGACTTCAAGATTTTGGTTGGTGCATCATCAAGAGATATTCGCCTTGAAGACACCGTCAATGTCACAAGCGCAAACCCTGATGCAATCATCCCCAATTACAGCGAAGTTGCTCCCTACTACTTCAACCTTGCAGAAAATAAGGATGCAACTGAAATCCCCACTGCACAGTTTGAAGCACTTTATGGCGAGTCTATCCCTGAAAATAGACCTTACAAGAAAGGTGAATTTACAATTGACAGCAGTGTGCAAGACATCAAGCCTTCTCTTGTTGGCAACTTCATCTACACCGTCCTTGTTGCAGGCGTAAATATTGTTGCTCCCACAACTGAAAACCCTGAAATGCTCAAACATTCAATCAAGGATATGCCCATAAGAAGTTTCGGTGGCTTTACAGGTGGTATTTTGTCACAAATGACAATGGATGGCATTGTTGATATGTGCAACGGAACAAAGGGTGGATTTGGAAAAATCATCAAAGGATTCTCAAAGAAAAATAGATAACTTGGCAATTTGCTTACTGCAATGGAAACTGAAAACAATCAAATGATAGCAGACGTTGACCCCACTGTTAATGAAACAGTGGTGGTTGACAATCCTGAAAGTATCCAAGAAATAGAGACAGACAACTGCCCTGATGAAAACAAAAAGCGCAAGATAAACATCAAAGGCAATGACGTCAAACAGTTTGCAAAACTCTTTGGAATACTTTGCATATTGTCGTTTATCCGTGCATTGTCAATGCATGTCTTTGTCTTCCCCAATGGATTTGCTCCCGGTGGACTTACAGGCATTGCATCAATCATATACAATGCAGTTTTGCCCAGCAATCCTGAACTTGCACACACTTGGTTTACACCTGCAATTGTCAGTTTTGTGTTGAACATACCTTTGTTTATTGCAAGTTTCTTTATGCTGAACAAACGTTTCTGCATCAACACAATCATCACTGTCGGTCTTGTTTCATTGTGGTTGTGGCTTTTGGAAGTGGTAAAATGCCCTGTTTTCAAGGCAGAAAACCCTGAAAGCGCATACAATATTCTTGCCGCAGCAACTGGTGGTGTTGGCACAGGCATAAGCCTTGGTTTCCTTTTGAAGCATAATTCTTCAATGGGTGGCACAGACATCATCGGCAAACTCATCTACAAGAAAAACCCTGTTGCAGAAGTGCAATGGATGATCATTGGATGTGATATAGTCATCGTTTTGGCATCAGGTATTTTGGGTGCATTCAACGTTGATGACT
>JAZRGC010000153.1:0-1509 GCA_045643985.1 Clostridia bacterium | reverse complement strand
GGCCGTTTCAAAGATGAATCAATGACAGACGTTTTTGGCGCAGATGTCGTCATCACTTACAACTATGAAGAAGACGGCAAAACCATTTATGGCACAGCAACTGTGGTTGTGGAAGAAATGTCAGTCAAACTTGTTGATGGCAAAACCGTGACAGGTATGGTCATCAAATCCATCACCATCGCAGAAGAAGGTGGTTTCAATTTCTCAGTGACTTACACCTATGGTGTTGACGCTATCCCAACCATCACAAAAGACAACTACAAGGCAGAATGGCCTGAGGCATATCCACTTGCATAAGACCATAAAATAGTCAAAACAAAACCACCGAGTTTTCGGTGGTTTTTTTGTTGGATTTTTTAGTGTATATGCCTCAAATTGCGCCAACGTGAGTGACTGCATTTGCCCCTGCAATAGTGGCAGTTTCTGCAACTTTTACAAGGTTGTCAATGGTCAAATCAGTGCCATTTTCAAGCAAGTCGTCAATGCAAGCAAGGGCAGTGCCCCAATAGGCATCTCCTGCGCCAGTTGTGTCTATGGCAACGACCTTTTTCGTGGGAACAAACACATAGTGACCATTTGCAAAAACATAACTGCCATTTGCTCCGTCTGTGACAAAAAGAACACCGCAATATGCCAATGATTTTATGGCATTTGCAAGGGAGTTTTCCCCTGTGTAGTCAAGGAGTTCATCAAGCCCCATTTTGAGAAAATCTGCATTTTTAATGAATGGTTTCATTGCTTGATTCCGTTCAGTTTTGCTTGCAAACAAATCGTCACGGAAGTTGACGTCAATTGAAATTTTCACTCCTTTGTTTTGCGCTTTTGCGAGCAAATCAAGAGCAAATTTTCTGCCACGATCTTCGCTCAACATAAGTGTGCCAATATGCAAAATATTGCAATATAAATAGTCGCATCCAACGTCCGTCAGTGTCAGTTGAAAGTCGGCAGTATTTTCACGGAAGAACTTGAAGTTGCGCTCTCCATTGCCATCAATTGTCACTTCTGCAACAGTGGTTTTGATGCCCTTGACAACACAAATACCTGTCTTGTCAAGGTTATATTCTGCTGACTTTTTTATGACAAAATCCCCATTGTCATCATCTCCAACTTTGCCAATGAAAGCAACCTTTGCACCTTGACGCTTTGCAGAAACGGCAACGTTGAAAGGCGCGCCACCTATATGTTTTGTGATGGTGTCTTTGGAGTTGAATGAGTCTATCAAAATTTCGCCGACAGATAAAATCATAAGCGTGTTAAGCCCTTATTTTGTGTTGGTGTTAAATTTGCAATAATAACAAAACAAGGTGTTTATATGTCAAAATGTACGATATAAAACCTTGTTATAGTTAAAATGCACATCATTCAGTTGCGTAGTTTGTGAAGTAGTTTTGGATGTAGATGAAGGGTGTGCCTTTGTCGCCGCTGCCACTTGTAAGGTCGCAAAGTGAGCCGATGAGATCGGTGAGCCTACGTGGTGTTGTGCCTTGTGATGCTTGTGATGCAACAAGG
>JAZRGC010000152.1:0-4593 GCA_045643985.1 Clostridia bacterium | reverse complement strand
CTCAAATGAAATGTCATTGACTGCAAGACGGTCGCTTTTGGGATAAGTTTTCTTCAGGTTTTTGATTGTTAGCATTTGCTTTTCTCCTGTTTGTGGTCTGTGAATGTGCTACACGTGCGATGTGTGTTCACATATGTAGTGTGTGCGTGCGTAAAAAAAATTGCGATTTTCTTTCGCTTTTGTGCATATATAGTAATTCTATCATTTTCCTGCCAAAATGTCAATGCTAAATTATTACATAATTTCCCCTTGATTTTCATTGAAAAATCGGCTATCTAACCAACTGTTTTTGTTCGTTTTTGCTCCATATTTTCATCAATCGATATTCTAACAAGTATTTTTCAATGGGCTCATTTGCTTGACTTATTTTTTTGCAAGTGCTATAAATCTTTGGGCTCATAATTATGGGCGAATTTTTTTTATTAATATTTTTTAATGCTAAAAAGAAAATAAACTCAATTCAGGATAAATATGTCACAAGAATTACAATCAAAAAAACTGGGCACAACGCCCATTGGAAAACTCATCTTTTCAATGAGTGGACCTGCAATCCTTTCAATGTTGGTGCAAGCACTTTACAACATTGTTGACAGCATTTTCATTGGAATGTATGACCCTACAAATGGCGTCCTTGCACTCTCTTATGCTCTGCCCATTCAGTTGCTCGTCAACGCTTTTGGTGTTGGTCTTGCAGTTGGCACAGGGTCTATGATTTCTCGTTTGCTTGGCGAAGGCAAAAATAAGGAAGCAGGGCTCACGGCTCAAACAGGATTGCTCCTTGCACTCGTTGTAAGCGCAATTTTTGCAATCATTGGCTATTTTGTTGCCAATGCCTTTGTGGGCATTTACACCAAAGATCCTGTCATCTTCAAGATGTCAGCCGACTATCTTACAATCTGCACTTGTTGCTCTTTTGGTATGATGATGGAACTTATGTTCAACCGTATCCTGCAATCTATGGGCAATATGGTTGTGCCAATGATCACTCAAATTGTAGGCGCAGTTGTCAACATCATCCTTGACCCCATTTTCATCAGTGTGGCAGGCTTGGGCGCAGTTGGCGCAGCAGTGGCAACAATCATTGGTCAAATTGCAGCAATGTGTGTGCCTATTTTCATCATCATCAAAAACAAGAAAAAGTTTGACATCGACATCTTCTTCACAAAGGAATTCAAGGTCAAAAAGAACATCTTGGGTGGCATACTCCAAGTTGGTTTGCCAACCATTGTTATGAACTCAATCGGCTCAGTCATGTATATGGTTGCCAACACCCTTCTCAACAGATTTACAACACCCATTGTGGACAATGGTCAAACAAAGCCATTTGCCGTTGGTGTTTGGGCATTTGGCATCTATTTCAAACTCAATTCATTTGCATTTATGCCCTGCTTTGGACTCAACCAAGGTTGCATCCCCATCATGGGCTACAACTACGGCGCAAACATCAAAAATCGCTTTGACAAAACATTCCGTATGGCAAACTTTATTGCTCTCGGTTATATGATTTTTGCAACGATTTTGTTCCATGCAATGCCCACTGCATTCCTCAAATTGTTCTCTGCGCCCAACGATGCAGTTGTGCTCTTTGAAGGTGCTCGTGCACTGCGCCTTTGCTCATTGGCATTTATCCCTGCATCAATCAGTGTCATCACAATTGCAATGTTCAATGCAGTTGGACACGGTGTCAAAGCAATGCTTATGTCAATCCTTCGTCAAATTGGCATCCTCATCCCTCTTGCCATCGTATTGTCACAATTCACTGAACTTGGCATGGTCGGTTTCTGGATTTCATTCCCCATTGCAGAAGCAGTTTCACTGGCAATCTTCTTCCCCATTGCGCTCCACACAATCAAAAAAATCTTTGCAAAGAAAGACCTTGAAATGCCTGCATCAGCAATGGAAGGAATCTTGCCCACTCCTGCTCTTGACCAAGAAGAAACTGAGGTTGAAAATCAAGCCGATTTGGACACTGACGAAGCATTGGACAACCAAACAGTCGTCAACGAAGAAATTGCATAACAACAATATTAAACAGTCAAAATCAACATATAAACAACTTGATTGGCAATTTCAATCAAATTTACAACAATTGAAAATTAGATGAAACTTCATCATTAAAGCACATCAAAAATGCAAAATTGCATACAAAAAAAGGCACTCAAATCGAGTGCCTTTTTCATTTGGTTTTTGCCGAGATTTTTTACTTGATCATTGCTTTGTCCCAGTTCGCATTGGGTTCAAGTCCCATAAGTTTTGCAACTGTTGCAGCAACGTTTGAAAGACCATATTCTCCTTCGACCATTTCAACGCCTTCTGCATTGTAAATGATGAAAGGCACTTGGTTCAAACTGTGTGCTGTACGGACTGCAACTTTGCCCTTCTTGTTCATTTCAAGCATTTCATCGGCATTGCCGTGGTCTGCTGTGATGACAAGGATTGAGCCACTCTTGTCGATGACGGGAAGGAGTCTTTGGAGTGCAAGGTCAACTGCTTCAACACCAATGATTGTTGCTTCGAGTGAGCCTGTGTGGCCAACCATATCCCCATTGGGATAGTTGCAACGAATAAATTGATATTTGCCACTTTCAATTGCCTTTATGACTGCATCTGTGACTTCTGCTGACTTCATCCAAGGACGTTGGTCAAAGGACACTTTGTCTGATTCAATTTCTTCCCAAGTTTCAAGGGTGTCACTGAACTTTTCACTTCTATTTCCGTTCCAGAAATATGTCACGTGGCCATACTTTTGTGTTTCGCTGACTGCATATGAGTTGATGCCGTGATTTACACAAAATTCTGACAAGGTATGTTTGATTTTGGGAGGCTCAACAAGGAAGCGTTTGGGCAATGCCAAATCTCCGTCATATTGAAGCATACCTGCATACATAACCTTGGGCATATTGCCACGATCAAAGCCGTCAAACTCTGCATTGTCAAATGCCATTGAAAGTTCGATTGCTCTATCGCCACGGAAGTTGAAAAGGATGACACTGTCGCCATCTTTCATTGCGCCAACAGGTGCTCCGTTTTCTGTGATGACAAAGGCAGGAAGATCTTGGTCGATCATGCCGGGATTGTCTGCTCTAAACTTTTCAACTGCTTCGGTTGCGCTTGAAAAGCCAGTTCCTTCGCCATAAACGTGGGTATAAAAGCCTTTTTTGACCATATCCCAGTTGGCAAAGTATCTGTCCATTGTGATGGTCATTCTGCCACCACCTGAAGCGATTCTTGCATCAAACGTGCTGTCATTGAGTTCTGCAAGTGCGCTTTCAAGTTGGTCAATATAGACAAGTGCAGATGTTGCAGGCACGTCACGTCCGTCAAGGAGTGTGTGGATGCGCACAGTCTTGATGCCGTCATTCTTTGCGCCTTTGACAAGGGCGATAAGGTGTCCAATATTACTGTGGACATTGCCGTCTGAAAGAAGGCCGATGAAGTGCATTGTTGACTTGTTTGCAACACAGTTATCTTTGAGTGCTGTCCATGCAGATGAACGGAAAATTTCCTTGCTGTCGATGGCTTCTTCAACAAGTTTTGCGCCTTGTGAATAGACTTGACCACAGCCAAGAGCATTGTGACCAACTTCACTGTTGCCCATATCGTCATCAGAAGGAAGACCAACTGCTGTGCCGTGTGCTTTGATATAGGTGTGAGGACAGGTTGCAAGGAGTCTGTCAAGGACAGGTGTATTTGCCAAAGTGACAGCATCGCCAAGGCCAGTCTTTGACTTGCCAATGCCGTCCATTACTACTAAAACGATATTTTTCATAATAAAACAATCTGCACCGAAACAAGTTTCGGTGTTTCAGTGCAGTCCTTTTCTATTAATAGTTTACAACTTGTGAGAAGTCGATTGCTTTAAGTGATGCGCCACCAATGAGGCCACCGTCAATGTTGGGTTGTGCCATAAGGTCTGATGCATTCTTAGGATTCATGCTTCCACCATATTGGATGCGAAGTTTGTTTGCAACCTTTCTGCCGTAGAGTTTTGCAACCATTGAACGGATGTTCTTGATTGTTTCTTCTGCTTGTTCACTTGTTGCAGTCTTGCCTGTGCCGATTGCCCAGACAGGTTCATATGCAACAACGATTGATTTGAGTGCATCTTCTTCAATGCCTTCAAATGCGCCGTTGATTTGCTTTCTAAGCACTGACTTTGTGCGATTCTTTTCACGTTGATCAAGAGTTTCGCCAACACAGATGATGGGTTTAAGGCCTGCGCCAAGAGCTGCCTTTGTGCGTGCATTGACTGTTGCATCGGTTTCGCCGAAATATTGACGTCTTTCACTGTGTCCAATGATGACGTATTCTACGCCAAGTTCAACAAGCATTTTTGCGCTGATTTCGCCTGTGAATGCACCCTTTTCTGCCCAGTGAACGTTTTCTGCTCCAACGTGGATGTTTGAGCCTTTTGTTGCTTCAACTGCTGCTGAAAGGTCTGTGTAAGGTGTGCAGATGACAACATCACATTTTGCATCTTTGACAAGGGGCTTGAGTTCTTCAATGAGAGCCTTTGTTTCTGCGATTGTGTTGTTCATTTTCCAGTTGCCTGCGATGATAGGTTTTCTTGCCATAATATTTTCTCCTGTACAA
>JAZRGC010000151.1:0-5590 GCA_045643985.1 Clostridia bacterium | reverse complement strand
CTTAGTATTCTACAAAATCGACTGGGGATTGTCAATCTATTTTGGCGATTTGCTTGATTTGACTTGTATTTTGAAAATCTCTCTATTTTCCGTCTTTGCAAATGGATATTTGTGTGGTATAATTATTGCATGGTGTATTTAAAGGAACATTTGACTAGATATCCATTGATGGAAACTCAGGACGTTGTAAAACTCTTTATGCAAGGCATTCTTGGCCCTGCGCACTTGGTGGAGTGTGTTGACAACGTTGTTGCTCGGCTATCTGCTGAATATGAGTCTATCAAGGAGTTGAACATCCCTTCTCCCATCGTTGAGCGTATAAGCGACAGGTATGCAAGGGTTTACATCAAGCCGTACTTTGAGTTGACGGGGGATTTTGTGCCGTTGGCAAATGCTTTCAAGGAGTCGGCAGTGATTGGGGACAAAACAACACTCTACACTGCTCTTGAAGAAATCAAAAGCCGATTTGACGGGGCTTTCATTGATGAATACATCAAGTCGGGGCAAGTGCTCATCTCTCACTCAAACACCTATCGTGAGCAATACAAGCCACATTACTTGGTTGTGGCAGTGGATTTGCTTGGCAATCTCAAAATCTAAACCCATAAGGATGACAATATGAAATCAAAAGTTTATTTTTCAAAGGAAATTACCCCTGAAAGTGTATTGAAACTTTTCAAGGCACTTGACTTTGAACTGAAAGGCAATGTGGCTGTCAAAGTGCACTCTGGTGAGCCCGGCAACCAAAACTTTTTGCGCCCTGCATTTTGGCGCGAGATAATCAACCACGTTGGTGGCACTGTGGTGGAATGCAACACTGCTTACAAGGGCAAAAGATTTACAACTGCCGACCATCTTGAAACATTCAAGGCTCACGGTTGGGATGAGTTCCCCATTGAAATCCTTGATGCAGAAGGTCCTGACCTTGTTCTTGAAATGGATGGTGGTGTCATAAAGAAAAACTACGTTGGAAAAGGCATTGAAAAATACGACTCAATGTTGGTGCTTTCACACTTCAAAGGACACCCTTCTGGGGGCTATGGTGGCGCACTGAAACAGTTGTCAATCGGTTGTGCTTCATCCTTTGGAAAGGCATACATTCACGGCGCAGGCGAGCCTGAAAAAATTTGGACATCCAACCACGATAGTTTCCTTGAATCAATGGCAGACTCTGCAATGTCTGTGGTGGACTATTTCAAGGGCAACATTGCCTACATCAACGTCATGAAAAATATGAGTGTTGACTGCGATTGTTGTGCTGTGGCTGAAGATCCTTGCATTGCTGACATCGGTGTACTCTCATCTCTTGACCCCATTGCAATCGACCAAGCATGCATTGACCTTGTTTACAATTGCGATGATCCAAAGAAAGGACATCTCATTGAGCGCATTGAATCAAGAAATGGAACATTGACCATTGAAAAAGCACACTCTCTTGGATATGGCACAAAGGAATATGAATTGATTTCAATCGACTGATAAACCCTATCATTTCAAACCAACACAAAACAAAAAACGGACTTAAAGTCCGTTTTTTTGTTGTTTTAACCTTTTGTTTTGCAATTATCTTTGCACTCTGCCACTTCCGTCACCACCGGCAAGTTTTTCAACTTCGCTTACGCTGACACGATTGTAGTCGCCTTCGATTGAGTGTTTGAGTGCTGATGCTGCCACTGCAAATTCGATGGCATCTTGGGTGCTCTTGCCTGAGAGCAAAGCATAGATAAGACCACCACCAAAACTGTCGCCACCACCAACTCTATCAACAATGTGGAGATGATATGACTTGGAGAAACAATAGTTTTCTCCGTCATAAAGCATGCCTGCCCAATCGTTGTCCCTGGCTGAAATTGATGAGCGTAGTGTGATTTCAACCTTTTCAAAACCGAACTTATCGGCAAGTTGTTTTGCAACAGATTTGTAGCCTTCGTGGTTGAGTTTTCCACCATAAATATCGGTATTGTCTGCTTCAATTCCAAAGACGTCTTTTGCGTCTTCTTCGTTGGAAATGCACACGTCAATATACTTGCAAAGTTTGGTCATTGCTTCTCTTGCTTCTGCTCTTGTCCAAAGTTTGCCACGATAGTTCAAATCGCAAGAAATTTTGACGCCTTTTGACTTGGCAACCTTGCATGCTTCAAGGCAAATGTCCACAAGATTTCCACCAAGTGCAGGAGTGATTCCTGTGAAGTGGAACCAGTCTGCTCCGTCAAAAATGCTGTCCCAATCAAAATCACTGGGCACTGCTTCTGCAATGGATGAATGTGCTCTGTCATAGATGCAAACTGAGCCTCTTTGTGATGCGCCTTTTTCAAGGAAATAGATGCCTACTCTATCGCCACCACGGACGATTTTTGATGTGTCAACACCAAAGTAACGGAGTGAATCCATTGCGCCTTGTCCAATGGCGTGCTTGGGGAGTTTGGTCACATAGACACTGTCAAGGCCATAGTTGGCAAGTGACACTGCAACGTTGGCTTCGCCTCCGCCAAAAGTTGCTTGCATTTGATCGTTTTGGAAAAATCTATAATATCCGTTGGGTGCAAGACGAAGCATAAGTTCGCCAAATGTTACTACTCTTTTCATTATTTTCCTTCCTCCATTTTGTCAAGGGCTTCTTTCACAAAGAAACTGCCACCGATTGCTGCCACTTTGTCAAATGCCAAAAACTCATCGATATTGCTTCTGTCCACTCCACCTGTGGGGATGAACTTGATTTGTGGGAATGGTGCTGACAGGGCTTTCAGTGCTTTAAGTCCACCATAGATGTTGGCTGGGAAGAACTTTACTGTTGTAATTCCATATTCAAGTGCAGTCATAATTTCTGTGGGAGTGACGCAGCCGGGATAATAAGGAATGTTTCTTTCTTGGCATATCTTTGCCACTTGGTGTGAAAATCCAGGAGATACGATGAACGTTGCACCTGCTTCAAGGGCTACATTGCATTGCTCGCCATTGATGACTGTGCCTGCACCTATTTCCATATCTGGATAGTGCTTGACTGCATATTGGATGGCTTCTCTTGCGCATGCTGTACGGAATGTGATTTCTGCACAGTTGATGCCATTGTTTTTGAGCGCAGTGAGAATCTTGTCTGTTTCACTCAATTCTTTGATGACTACGACGGGAATGAATCTTTCCATTGTTTTCTCCTTTTACACACCTGAGTATGATGCAAAGCCACAATCGATGGGGAGCACTACGCCTGTGATTGCTGATGCTGACTTGTCATCGCAAAGGAACAGTGTGCCACCAAGAAGTTCGCTTGAATCAACAAAGCGTCCCATAGGTGTTCCGTTCAAGATTTTTGCACTTCTTGCTGTGGGTGTGCCGTCTTCATTGTAAAGAAGTTTATAGTTTTGTGCTGACACCAAAAATCCGGGTGCGATTGCATTGCAACGGATGCCTGTGCCTGCAAAGTGTGTTGCAAGCCATTGTGTAAAGTTGGAGATGCCTGCCTTTGCTGCTGAGTATGCAGGGATTTTTGTGAGAGGTGTGTATGCATTCATTGATGATACGTTGAGGATGCATCCTGCCTTCTTGTCAACCATATCCTTGGCAAATGCTTGTGTAGGAAGAAGTGTGCCTTGGAAATTCAGTTTGAACACAAAGTCAACTCCGTCTGCTTGAAGGTCAAAGAATGACTTGCCACCTTCTTTTGCTTCGTGTTGATATTCGTTGTCTGTGGTTGCTCTGGGGTTGTTGCCACCTGCACCGTTGACAAGAATGTCGCAAGGACCAAGGTCACGAAGGACTGCTTGATGGACTTCTTCAAGGGCAACGGGGTCAAGGACGTTGGCTTTGTAGCCTTCGCAAACAAAGCCTTCTGCCTTCAATTCGTCTGCAAGTGCTTTGACTGCATCTTCATTGAGGTCAAGGGCTGCAACTTTTGCGCCTGATTGAGCAAATGCTCTTGCCATTGCGCCACAGATGAGTCCACCTGCACCGGTGACCACCACTACTTTTCCACTGTAATCTATGTTGATGGGAAGTTGTATCATATATATTTTCTCCTTATCATTGTCTAAATGTTTATTGTGTTGATTTTGTTTGTTTTGATTTGTTTCGCTTGGATATTTTGCGTTTTTAGTTTTGGTTGTCGAACTTTTTAAGACTATCCCATACACCGAGCATATACATTATGCCAAGTGCTCTGTCATACAAGCCGTAACCGGGACGGACTTTGCCGGGGACTTCGTCCCAAAGATGTCTGCCATGGTCAGGACGGATGTATCCTTCATAGCCACAATCGTGATAGGCTTTCATAATTTCAAGGATGCCTGTGTCACCGTCGCAATCTCTGTGGCTTGCTTCTGAAAAGTCGCCATTGGGGAAATGCTTTACGTTGCGAATGTGTGCAAATGCAATTCTGTCGCAGTGTTTGCGAATGATGTCTGCCACATTGTTGTTGGGGTCTGCATTGAGGCTTCCTGAGCACAATGTCAAGCAGTTGTATTCATCGTCAACCATCTTCAAGAAGCGATCGATGTTGGCTTCGTTGACAAGAAGTCTAGGAAGTCCAAATATATCCCAAGGAGGATCGTCCATATGGATTGCCATCTTGATGTCGCACTCTCTGCAAGTGGGCATAATTGCTTCAAGGAAATATTTCAAATTTGCCCAAAGTTTTTCGTGATCGACACCTTCATATGCCTTGAACAATTCGTCCAGTTTTGCCATACGTTCAGGCTCCCAGCCGGGGAATGACATATTGTACTTTTCAGTGAAGTCAAGGATGTACTTTGCTATTGCATTGTAGTCATCTTGAATGATATTCGTTTGATAGAAAAGTGCTGTTGAGCCATCTCCTACGGGGTGGAACAGATCACTTCTTGTCCAGTCGAAAATTGGCATAAAGGTGTAGCAAATGACTTTGACACCAAACTTTGACAAGTTTCTTATGGTTGTCTTGTAGTTTTCGATGTAGCCATCTCTTGTGGGCAAACCAATCTTGATGTCATCGTGGACGTTGACGGATTCTACCACATCCATATTGAAACCGTGTTCATCAAGTTGACGTTTGACTTCTGCGATTTCTTCAACTTCCCACACTTCGCCGGGGAGTTTGTGGTGCAATGCCCAAACAATGCCGTCAACACCGGGGATTTGCTTGATGTCGCTGAGTTTTATGCGATCATTTCCTTCGCCATACCAGCGAAAAGTCATTTTCATTGGCATAATATATATTCTCCTTTTTGATTACAAATTGAAATAGTTGTGTGCATTGACAAAACAAATGTTGTTGACAAGTGTGCCAAGAGTGTCAATATCGGCAGGATACTCGCCATTTTCAACCCATTCGCCAATGAGTGAACACAATATTCTTCTAAAATACTCGTGTCTTGTATAACTCAAAAAACTTCTGCTGTCTGTGAGCATTCCAACAAAGTTGCCAAGGAGTGAAAGGTTGGCAAGGCTTGTAAGTTGGTCACGCATGCCCTGTTTGTTGTCATTGAACCACCATGCACTTCCGTGCTGAAGCCATCCTCTTGCCTCTGAGCACTGGAAAGAACCAATCAGTGTATCCAAAAAGCTATTGTCCGCGCTGTCCAAACTATACAAAATTGTTCGGGGCAGGGAATGTTGCGCA
>JAZRGC010000150.1:0-4223 GCA_045643985.1 Clostridia bacterium | reverse complement strand
GATCATCCACAAAAACATGAGTCACTGCACCAATCAATTTCCCATTTTGAATTATTGGGCTCCCACTCATACCTTGTACGATGCCTCCAGTATTTTCAAGCAACCTTTTATCCTTTACAAGTACAACCAACCCCTTTTCTTTGGGAATGTTTTGTTCAATAACTTTCACGATTTCAACATCGTACAATTCAGGCTTTTCCCCCGAGATGGTTGTATATATTTGGGCTTTACCCATAGTTGCGTCATCTTCATCGGCTATTTCTACCAACATCCCGTGTGGCTTTCCATTATATTTGCCATACACACCAATATTGGAGTTTTTTGTCACTTGACCAAGTGGATGTGACAGTTTGTTCAGCGATGCAACCAATCCACCTGCTTTTCCTGTTTGACCCTTGACAACGTCATTGACCGATGTGGTGTAAATTTTCCCAAAAGTTAACGCATCACAAAGCCCACTTTCGCCATCAATAATATAGTGTCCAAGAGCGCCAAATCGGTTATCTAACGTGACAAATGTCATTGTGCCAATGCCACTTACATCTTCTTTTAATATTGCGCCCAATTTCCTTTCTCCAGTTCTACACACAGCAGGTGTTACAGAAATATTGCTGATTTTGCCACTTTGATGTCTTATGGTCAAATCCACTTCTTTGGTCGTGTTTTCAAGTTCTTTCTTCAGTTGAAAAATACTTTCCAAACTTAATCCGTTGATTTCTTGTATTATATCACCCTTGCCCACACCTGTATTTTCTAGAGGACGCTCTACGCCATAATCAGTTTGTACATCTGTTATTTCAACCACAATAAGACCATTTGCAGTTGCGCTTATTCCTATGGGATAACCACCTAAATATACATAATCTCCTTGCGCAAAAGCCACATCTTCAATTGTTGAAAATGCAACGGATAATGATATTGAAATCGCAAGCAAAACAAATATTATAAACTTATTTTTTCTCATAAATGTAGTATGACTCCACTTAAACAATAATATCAAAACAATTTTTGGAAATTAAAAGCCCCATTGATAGTGGGGCTGTTGTTGCTTATACTGCCAAATTATTCTTCAAGTTGTCTTGCCATGAGAACACCCATGATCGAAGCCATCATAAGACCTCTGGTCCAACCACTTGAGTCGCCTAAGCAATGAAGACCATCGATTGATGTGTTGAGTTTTGCATCCATTTTGATTCGGTTTGAATAGAATTTCAACTCAGGTGAATACAACAATGTTTCATATCCTGCAAAACCGGGCACAACTTGATCAACAGCTTGGATAAATCCCAAAATGTTTGTAAGACTACGATAAGGCATTGCCGCTGTAATATCTCCTGCAACAGCATCTTTCAACGTAGGTTTGACATTTGAAAAATCAAGTTCTTTTGGCCATGTGCGCTTGCCTGCCAAAATATCGCCATATCTTTGGACGAGAATTTTGCCTGCTCCAAGCATATTGGTCAATTCTCCTATCTTGATTGCATATTCGATAGGTTGCTTAAACGGCTCTGTGAATGAATGTGAACAAAGGATTGCAAGGTTTGTATTTTTGCTTTTCAATTCCTTATAACTGTGACCATTTACCACAGCAAGTTCGTTGTCATAGTTTTCTTGCGAAACAAATCCACCGGGGTTTTGGCAGAAAATGCGGACTTTATTCTTGAATGGTGCAGGATATCCAATGAGTTTGCTTTCATAAAGCACTTCATTGACTTCTTCCATAATTTCGTTGCGAACTTCAACTCTAACACCAATATCCACAACACCGGGTGCATGTGCAATATTGTGTTCTGCACACATTTTTTCAAGCCACTCTGCACCACGTCTGCCTGTTGCAATGATGATTTTGTCTGCATACACTGCCTGTCTTTGTCCGTCTATTGTTGCATAAACACCACGGCAAACATCGTTTTCAAGTATAATATTGTCACATTCAGCGCCAAAATACATCTCAACGCCATTATTGAGCAGATATTGTTCAAGACCAAGATAAATTTGTTGTGCTTTTTCAGTGCCCATATGACGAATAGGACAATCGACAAGTTTCAAACCTGCCTTTATAGCCTTTTTTCTTATCTCCTTGACCTTGTCTTCGTTGCCAAGACCTTCAATATGCTCGTCTGCGCCAAATTCAAGATAGATTTTGTCAGCGTAGTCAATAAGTTCTTGTGCATAGTCTTTTCCAATAAGTTCGGGCAATGCACCACCAACTTCTTGAGAGAGTGACAACTTTCCGTCTGAAAATGCTCCTGCGCCTGAAAAGCCGGTTGTTATATGACAATAAGGCTTGCATTGAACACAAGTGCCTGTCTTGTCTTTGGGGCATCTTCTTTTCTCCACAGGTTGACCTTTTTCAAGGATAACAACTTTCTTTGTACTGCCTAAACGAACAAGTTCAATTGCAGTAAAAATTCCAGAAGGACCTGCTCCAACTATACAAACGTCATACTTGTCTTTCATATCCACCTCGTTGGCATATGTATTTATCATTAGATGCCTATGTGAAAGTATCACGAAAACATCATTTTGTCAAGGCATAATTTTCAATTTTTGATTTTATCAAAATTTGCAACCAAATTATGACAAATCTTCTTTGGTGACATGGTTTCGTATTTTTTCAAGGGCTTTCTTTTCTATGCGACTTATATAACTCCTTGAAATATCAAACATATCAGCAATTTCACGTTGTGTCAGCGCACTATTGCCTTCAAGACCATACCTAAATTTAATTATTTCGTATTCACGCTCATCAAGACATTCTTTTGTGATGACTCGCAATCTATCCATCAAAATATCACGCTCTACTTCTTCAATTACGTCCCTATCATCGGCAATCATATCAATGACCGATAGTTCATTTCCATCCTTGTCAACGCCAATAGGCTCGTGCAATGAAATATTGTTCTTGTGCTTTTTGGTTGCTCTCAATGTCATCAATATCTCATTTTCTATGCATCTAGATGCATATGTTGCAAGTCCTGTGCCCTTGTTTTGTCTATATGTTGTCACGGCTTTTATTAAACCTATCGAGCCAACTGAAATAAGCTCATCATTATCTCCAAAATTGGCATATTTTTTGGCAACGTGGGCTACAAGTCGCAGATTATGCTTTATCAATATCTCCTTTGCTTCTTCATCGCCATTTTCAGCCTTGTCCAAATAATATTTTTCCTTTTCCTTTGTCAACGGCATAGGAAATGAACTTTTTTCAACAACGTACGAAGAAAAAATAAACAGATTTTTCAAAAGTGTAAACAATGCTTCAATTGCCATATTACCCCCTCAATGTTTTACACTATATGTTGTCAGGTGCAATCTTTTGACAAAATCTGCTAAAAATTGGCTTAATAGGCAATTGACATTATTGTTTCAATTTAGATTATTTTAAGTCAAAAAAAAGCCCGAATCATTCGGGCTTGTTGTTTTTCTTTTTTTGCTCATATGAGGCAAGTGAATCTTTGAGTTTTACCAACTCCTCAATTTCATTGAGAAGTGTGTTTATGTCCTTAAATTGACGATGAACTGATGCATAGCGCACATATGCGACTTCGTCAACGTCCTTGAGTCCTTCCATGACTAGTTCACCAATATGAGTTGATGAAACTTCTTGTTCAAGGCTGTTGAGAATTTTACGTTGAATATCTGTCAACAATTTATCTATTGCAGACATAGAAATTGGACGCTTTTCACATGACTTCATAATGCCAAGTTTAACTTTGTTAATGTCAAAGATTTGTCTGCTTCCATCTTTTTTTACAACAAGAATGGGTGAATTTTCAATTGTTTCGTATGTTGTAAATCTTTTTCCACATCCAATGCATTCTCTACGACGACGGATTGATGTTCCGTCTTCATTTTGTCTGCTGTCAACAACTTTACTGTCCAAACATCCACAATAAATACATTTCATAATTCATCACCTTGTGTTTTATCTATCAACAAGTATACAACATATTGATTGAAATGTAAAGATTTATCGAAAAAAAACAATATTTAGTGTTAGACGGTGCAACAATGGCATAAGTTTTCTTATGAACAATAAACAATATTCATTTCAAGAACTAGCAGCTCGCAGAGTTATAAATATGGCAGACGGCAAAGAACTTGGCCATACTTGCGACATAATATTTTCGGCTATAGGTCGACTTATGTGCTTGGTCGTCCCTGGGAAGAAGAGTTTTTTGAAATCATTCACAAACAATGACAACATTTTCATCCCTTGG
>JAZRGC010000149.1:0-3186 GCA_045643985.1 Clostridia bacterium | reverse complement strand
CCCAAACAATTGTTGGGCTTAATTATATTTATTTCAACTCGGTGGCGACTTGGTATGCCATTCTTGTGGCATCAGCAATTCTGCCTGACTTTACTGCATCGCCGATTGTGAATACTCTGCCTTCATACTTGCCTTTAAGCTCATCAGTCAGGCTGTTGTTAGACTTGACACCAAGGGACAACACCACTGCATCGGCATCAATGTGGAACTCATCTCCACAAGGAATTGCAACTGTCTTTTGCGCTGTCCTGCCTGCCTTTTTATCCTTTTTGTAATTCTTGTTTTTGATATATTCAACAGGGGCAATGTTGACACCTGTTTCATCTATTGAACAAAGTTTGTGGGCAGTGTAATACTCTGTGCCTTTTCTGTTCAATTTGGGCACAATATCATCTTTATGTTGGAACCATACACCCGGTGCAATATCCCCCATCATTTCCACAATCGTGACTTTATTGCCCATTTCTGCAAGATAATGTGCCGTTTCAAGTCCAGTCATACCACTGCCGACCACTACAACTCGCTTGTTTTCAAGCCCTGATTTGCCTGTCAATACATCGGCGGTTGTAAACACGTTTTGTCTGTCTGCGCCAACAATTGAACGTGGCTTGACTGCTTCTGCACCTGTGGCAATTATCACTGCATATGGGTTGTATTTTTCGATGATTTCAGGGGTTGCTTCTGTGCCCAAAACAATCTCTGCGCCACCCACTTTTGCTCCTGTCAAAGCATCTTCAATTGCCCATTTGATTTTGTCTTTTTGTGGGGGCAATGATGCAAGATACACTTGGCCACCAACTTGATTTTCCTTTTCGATGACAATAGGTTTGAAGCCACGTTTGCCAAGTATTTCTGCTGAAACAAGCCCACCAATTCCACCACCTACAACAACCACAACTCTGCCGTTGCCGTCTTTTTGCAGGCTTGCATATTCTCTCTCTTTGCCAACAGTTGGATTGACTGAGCAATAGCCATGGTCACCAATGTAAGCATTGTCTTGCATTGATTGTATGCAGTAAAGACAACACACACATCTCTTGATTTCATTTTCCTTTCCGTTTTGAGCCTTTTCTGCCCAATGAGGATCGGCAATATGTGGTCTGCCAAGGGATACGAAGTCCTGAACACCTTCTTGAAGTTGCTTTTCGGCTTGCTCCGGACTGCGAATAAGGTTTGCCGAAATGACAGGAATATCAACCACTCGTTTGACTTCTTCTGCAAGATACTTGCGCCAACCAAGTTCAAAACTCATTGGTTCCAACCAATAGTTGAATGTATCATAGCCTGCTGACGACACGTCTATGGCATCGACACCCATTGACTCAATGGCTTTGGCATACTGAACACCTGTTGTGATGTCATATCCTTTGCCTGCCTTGCCGATTTTGTCATAGAACTCGTCTATGGTCAAACGGACAATGATTGGATAATCTCCACACTCTTTGCGAATGCCGTCAACAATTTCTTTGAGAAAGCGCAATCTATTTTCAAAACTGCCACCATATTCGTCTGTACGTTGGTTTGTGTTGGGGGACAGGAATTGTTGGATGAGATAGCCGTGAGTGCCGTGCAACTCTACACCATCTACTCCTGCTTTTTTGCATCGCACTGCTCCGTCTATAAACTGTTGTATGAGTTTTTTGATTTCGCTTTTTCGCAGTGCTCTCACTCTGCCACCTGCAAAGTAGGCAGGCTCACACTTGCTTGCCGACACACTTGACAAGGCAATATTATACTTGGCAAGAGTTGGTGCAATTTTGGGCGCAAGTGAAAACAATGCCTTTGGAAAGCCTTTCCACACTCTTGTTGATGCAATGCACAATGGCACTGTGCCGATTGCAAGACCTACGTTTTGTCTGCCGGGGTGGTGCAATTGCACAAAAAGTTTTGCTCCGTGGCGATGAATACTGTCTGCAAGAGTGCGCATCCCTTCAATTTGATAGTCGTGGCTCATACCCAACTGAGCAAATGCTGCCGAGCCGTGAAAATCGTTTATCCTTGTAATTTCTGTGATGATAAGTCCTGTGCCACCCTTTGCTCTTTCTTCATAGTAGTCAAGAAGTGTATCTGTTGGAGTGCCGTCAAACTGACCAAACCCCATAAGCATTGGCGACATAACAATTCTATTTTTGATTTCACAACCACCTATTTTCATAGGTGAAAAAAGTTTTTCGTATTTCATCTTGCCCTCAAACTGTGTTTGTCTATATATAAAATATTATCATTTCAAACCTTTATAGTCAATATGCCTTTGGGTTTTTTCGTTGCTTTTGCAGTCAAAATCCTTGCGCACGTACGTGATAATATTTACTTGATAATATTTTTTGATAGTGATATAATAACTTTGTATTGAATTTCAATAGGTGATTTATGGATATTATCATTATGGGACTTGGGGCTGTCGGTCTTGAACTTACAGAATCCTTGTCTGCAAAAAACGGAATCAATGTGACTGTCATCGACAATGACGAACAAAAAGTGGAAAAGGCTGTTGACAACTTTGACGTCATCGGCATCACAGGCAACGGCATCACTTTTGAAACTTTGAAGGAAGCAAAGGTCAGCAAGGCAGAAATCCTCATTGCAACAACATCTCAAGATGAACTGAACATCTTGTGTTGTGTCATGGGCAAAAAGTTTGGCGCAAAAACCACTATTGCTCGTATTTCTGAAACTGACTACTTCAAACTTATTGACGGCGACAATGGTCTTGACATTGACCTTATGGTCAATCCTCAACACGAAGCAGCAAAGGAAATCCGTAGAATTCTCCGTTTTCCTTCTGCAATCCACGTTGACAAATTCTCAAACGGCAAGGTGGAACTTGTTGAGTTTAAGGTGGTTGAAAACTCTCCACTTTGTGGCGTAATGTTGAAGGAACTCCATTACAAGTTCAAAAACAGAGTTCTTGTTTGCGCTGCAATTCGTGGCGAAGAAGAAATCATACCTTCTGGCGACTTTGTCATTGAAGAAGGAGATCATATTTTTGTCACTGGCACAAAACTTGAAATCACAGGTTTCTTCAAAGAAATCGGCTTGAACAAGCAAGCAAAGAACGTGCTTATTGTTGGTGGATCAAAAACTGCTTGCTATCTTGCAGACGAATTGCACAAAAACAATATCCACGCAACTATCATTGAAAAGGACTATCAAAAGTGTCAAAAATTGGCATCATTGTTCCCTTAT
>JAZRGC010000148.1:0-3203 GCA_045643985.1 Clostridia bacterium | reverse complement strand
TGGCAGTGGTAAAACCGAAATCTATATGCACGTAATTGAGAAATTTTTGGTTGAAGACAAGCACTCAATTATGCTTGTGCCGGAAATTTCTTTGACGCCACAAATGCTCGGTATATTTCGAGCAAGATTTGGCGATAGGGTTGCACTCTTGCACTCTGGACTCAATGCAAGTGAAAAATATGATGAATGGAAGCGACTCCGTACAGGAGAAGCCAAAATTGCAATAGGACCAAGAAGCGCCATCTTTGCACCACTCAACAACTTGGGCGCTATATTTATTGATGAAGAACACGACAGCAGTTACATCAGTGAAAACAATCCAAGATACGACACTAGAGAAGTGGCAGAAGAACGCGCAAAGATTGCAAATGCTGTTTTAGTGCTTGGCTCAGCAACTCCCGACATATGCACCTACCAAAAAGCATGCGATGGCAAATATCAACTTATAACTTTGCCAAATAGAATTTCATCTCACAAGCTTCCCGACATGGAAATTGTGGATATGACCTATGAATTTAGGTGTGGCAATCGCTCGCCTTTTTCTCACGAACTTATTGATGCAATTGGTCAAGCCATTGAAAGGAAGGAGCAGGTCATACTTTTCCTTAATAGACGTGGGTTTGCTTCGTATATGCGATGCAGGGATTGTGGATACATTCCAAAATGTGATTTGTGCGATGTGTCGCTCACATACCATAAATATGAAAACACATTGAAATGCCACTATTGTGGCACAATCAAAAAACCTATGTTGACCTGTCCAAAATGTGGTTCACACAACGTAAATGAAGGCAAGGTCGGCACTGAAAAAATTGTTGAAGAATTGAAGGCAATTTTCCCTGATGTAAAGTGTCTTCGTATGGATAATGACACAACCAAGGGTAAAGATTCTTATTTCAAAATTCTTGACCAATTTGGAACAGGGGAAGCCGATATACTTGTTGGCACACAAATGATTGCCAAGGGCCATGATTTCCCCAATGTAACATTGGTTGGAATTATGGAGGCAGATGCTGCCTTGTTTATGTCCGATTACCGAGCAAGTGAAAAGACTTTCCAACTTGTAACACAAGTTGCAGGCAGAGCAGGCAGGGCAGAAAAGAAAGGCAGAGTCATCCTTCAAGCATTTTGGCCATCCCACTATGTTTTCAAGTTTTCAAAGACATATGACTATGCAGGTTTCTTTGGCACAGAAAACAATCGTAGATTGGTGACAGGATTCCCACCATACAATCAGTTGGTTAGGGTTTTGATAAATTCTACCGATAAGGATGATGGTAGAAACAGTGCAAAGGAAATTTATTTGGCTATTCGTGATTTGCAAAAAAAATATGGAAAATTTCCTGCATTGAGTTTGATGGAAGCACCGCTAAAAAAATTGAGTGG
This sequence comes from Clostridia bacterium, assembly GCA_045643985.1. GTDB lineage: Bacteria > Bacillota > Clostridia > Christensenellales > CAG-917 > RGIG4097. The sequence continues at coordinate 1,817 of JAZRGC010000148.1, read as the reverse complement.
TCAATATAGATTCCAAGCAGTTATGCGACTGAACAATTTAAATGCAGAACAAATAATCAACGAAACATATAGGATTGTCGGTGAAAACAAACCTAAAAAAGGAACGGCATTTGTTGAACTCAATCCTCAAAACTTATATTGACAAGGTGAAACATGGCAAAAAGACTTATTGTACAAGTACCCGACCCTATACTTGCTAAAAAATGCAGAGAAGTAGAGGTTTTTGATGAAAAACTCTGGACACTTCTTGACGATATGAAAGAAACACTTTTTGATGCCAACGGCGCAGGTCTTGCTGCACCACAAGTTGCAGTACTCAAAAGAGTTGCACTCGTTGACACTGAAGATGGATTTTTTGAACTTATTAATCCTGTTATCAAGTCCATGAAAGGTGAACCAACCGGACTTGGAGGTTGCCTTTCAGTTAAGGGAAAATATGGCAAGGTTACACGTGCGAATGACATAAAAGTTGAAGCACAAGACAGATTTGGCAAAAAGCGCACTTACAAAGTAAGTGGTTTCACTGCAAGAGCATTTCAACACGAAATTGACCACCTTGATGGCATTGTTTATACAAGCAAATGCAAGGAATTGATGGAAGAAGACGAAGACTGATGAAAATTATATTTATGGGCACTCCTGATTTTTCAGCAGTAGTGTTTGAAAAACTTAATAGCATTTATCCAATCAGCGCCGTTGTTACAGGTGTCGATAAACCTGTGGGAAGAAAAATGGTGCTTACACCATGCCCTTTGAAAGTGTCAGCAATGAAAGCGGGTGTGCCTGTTTTGCAATACGAAAAAGTGTCAAGAGAGGGTATTGAAGACATCGAAGCACTTGCTCCTGACCTTGTTATCACTGCAGCTTTTGGTCAAATTCTTTCAGACAGATTTTTGTCTATACCAAAGTTTGGTGTCATCAATGTACATGCATCGCTTTTGCCTTTGCATCGTGGCGCATCTCCCATTCAATCATCTATGCTTGCAGGGGATAAAATCACCGGTATCACAATCATGAAAACAGTCAAAGAAGTTGATGCAGGTGATATGCTTCTTAAAAGAGAAATTGAAATTTCTCCTGATGATTATGCAGATACACTTTTTGACAAACTTGCAATCCTTGGTGGAGAAGCAGTTGTTGAAGCCGTCAAACTTATTGATGAAGGCAAGGCAGTTTATACTCCACAGGACCACTCAAAAGCAACACATTGTTTGAAAATAAGCAAAGCAGAAGGCAAAATCAATTTTGACACAACTGCACATGAACTTAGAAATTTTGTTCATGCAATGAATCCTTGGCCTAGTGCATACACATTTGTCTGTGGAAAGCAATTGAAAGTCATCGACTTGGACATTGTTGATTTGCACAGTGCAGATGTGCCTGGGACAGTTATTGCTGCAGATAAACAAAAAGGCATCATTGTAAATTGTAAAGATAAGGCTGTTCGCCTTAAATTGATACAACTTGAAAGCAAGGGCAAAACGGACGACGTATCCTTCCTTAATGGCAACAAGGATATTTTGCCGGGAGTAATATTAGGTTGAGAAAATATATAGACGGAGCACTGAAAATTTTGACAAAAGTATATGACGATGGAAGTTATTCCAATCGTGCTTTGGCTTTTGACAAAACAAATGATATGACCACAAAGTTGGTTTATGGTGTTCTTGAAAGAAATATTGAAATTGATTGGATCATTTCAAGTCTTGTAAAAAAACAACCAAAGGGGACAATACTCACCCTTCTTAAAATCGGTGCATATGCACTTCTTCATCTTGACAATGTGCCTCATTTTGCAATTGTAAGCGAATGTGTTG
>JAZRGC010000147.1:0-5453 GCA_045643985.1 Clostridia bacterium | reverse complement strand
GCCTTCTACGCTGACTGGTGCTTCGTCATAGCTGATTGCTGATGATGTGGGATTGTCTGTGACCCAAAGTGTTTCAAGGCTTTCTGCACCATTGTTCATCTTGAGCATATAAGGAACAAAAGCACTTTCATCATTGATTGCATATTCAACAATAGCTCTGTCACCACGCTTGTATGCTGTCTTGACGTTTCCGCTGACCATTGTCACGTCTGATTGACCATCAAAGATGCCATTGTCAATGTGACCTGTAACAAAGTATGTTGTTGCGTCTGCAAGTATATAATACTTGTGGAGTTCACTCTTGTTGCCTGCTTGGTCAACTGTCCAGAACAAGACAACTCTCATACCTGCGCCAAGTTTGCTGTCAAGAGCAAGGCTCAAAGGATTGATGTCTTCAAGTTTGCTTCCACCGACACTTTCATACATATCAAATGCATAGGTTGAAAGATGTCCATATCCATCGCCTTCGTAGTCTTGGATGAATTGTTCAAGTGAAAGTCTGTCGCCACCGTCTGCAAAGCCATCAAGAGATGTGATGTTCATCATTGCATAGTACACTTTGATTTCATCGCCAAATGCACCCACCAAATCATCTGAGAAGTCAAATTGTCCGGGGAATGTCCAGCCATCTGTGTACCATGTTCTGTCTGTGATTTCAGGGATTGACAAAGATTCCATTTCCACAATGTATTCTTCGTCCAACTGATCACTATTCATAAAGTTGGGGGCAAGAGGTGCATTTCTGTCAACACGGATATAGACACCATTGCGAGTGTTGCTTCCTTGTGCATATTGCCAGTTGCCGTCAACGTAAGTGATGGGATTTTCCAAGTCAACTTCAACACCTGTTGCCAGTTCAAATGTGCTGATATAGTTGTAGTTTATGTAGGTTGTTCTGCCTTGTTCACTGTTGTGGATTTGGCTTGCAAATGTGATTGTCCACACTGCTCTGCCGTCATTGTCGATGTCATAGTCAACATAGACTGTTCTTCCACCTTGATGGAGTGTAATTCTTGAGCCTGTTTCATATTTGGGGTTGCCTTGTGCATCAAGGACGTAGAGCAAACCATCTTTGACAAAGACTTTTTGTGTTGTTTCAATGTCCCCTTCATCCATTGTGATGAATGTGAGGGTGTTGCCTGAGATGTTTGCCTTGTCTTGTGTCAAAGTGATCACCAAAGGTGCACCTGCTGCCCAATCAATATTTTCAAGGTCAATGCCATTTGATGACTTGTTCAAGGTGTGGACAGGTTCTTCATAGTCAACCTTGACGTAATATGAGCGGACACCTGTTGCCTCGTCAAACTTGCCGGACAAAGTCATCTTGTAGAATGTAAAGAGATAGTAACCTGATCCTGTTGCTTTTGCCCCTGTTTGGTTGCCGATTTCTCCATTGGCAAGACCTGTTTTAAAGTCGTATGTAAATCCAAGACCACTTACTGCAAAAGGAGTTTTGCCCATAAGCACGTCTTTTGTCCAGTTGGCAGAGTTGAGTGTTGTGGGTGAATCGGCCTTGACAACTGAATAGAACCACATATATGGTGATTGACCTGCCAATCTTTCAACATTGTCTTCTGCAAAGTCAAATGTCATCTTGGGGTTGTAATTCCACTTGATTTGATTCCAACTGCTTGCATCAACAAATGAGCCAGATTCCAAGAAATAGTCCTTGCTTTCATCAAGGATTGATTCCATTGCACTGTTTGCTTGTACGTCAATGCCCTTGACACTGACTGTCTTTGACACTTGCTTATCGCCGTAGTCGATGACGGTGACAGTGACGTCAACATTTGTTGCAAAATACAATTGGACTTGGATTTTGCTTCTGTGATAGACATAGACACGACCCCAGCCGACAGTCACACCATCAACCTTGATTTCACGTAGTGATGTTGACTTGCCTTCTTGGTCAAATGTCCAAAGACCTGTGTCCGATGTGCCTGCGCCAAGATATGAGTCGCCAACCTTGACATATTTGATGCCTGATGCATACCACTTTTTGCCTGCATCATTTGCAACAACCACTGATGAGCCGTAACTGTATTGATCCACAAATGTTTCAGTCAGTTCCTTGTAGTATGTCACACCACTTGTGGTTTTTGCGTCTGTTTCAGGATTGACATAACTGTGGAGATAGACATTGTTGTTGGCATCAACTCTGTCAATGTTTTGGTTGTAGAGAGATTTGATTTCTTCTTCAACACTTGTTGTAATATCACTGGGGAGTGCATAATTCCAATCCCCTGTTGAGTCTGCACGGAAGGGTGATTTTGTATCTACTGATTGGAGAATGGGTGCTTCGCCATCGTTGATGACTGTGCCTGAGTAGTCGGCTTGTGTGATTGAAATCTTGAATGTAAGTTTCAATTCACTGATTTTGCCGACAGGGTTGTCGCCATCACTAAATCTGCCACCACCAATTTCAAAAGCCATTGCAACCACATTGTGACTGCTTGCAAGAGTGATAGGCAATTTTGATGAATAACTCATTGTTGTGTCTTTGCTGTCAGTTTTGACAAAGCCTGTGGTCGTAACATCGCCGTTGACACCACAATTTGCGGCAGTTTGTGCTCCACTTGATGCAAAAACTCTAATGGATGACTCGTCACCATTTGCTCTTTCAAATTTACAGGTGAATCCTGTCACTTGAACAGTTGCATTGGTGTTGGAGATCATTGTCTTCAAGAAAGGACTCAGTTGATAGTTGAGCACTGCATATGCTTGCCAACCATCGTTGTCAAGGATGCCATCACTGCCTGTCTTACCAAAACGGAAACTACCATTGCCAACTTGCTCAAAGAAAAGAGCCTTTGTTGTATTGTAAAGGCAGGTGCTGATGTTGCTTGTGTTCAATCCAACACCACTGAATTCAACAGTGTGTGTCCATTCGGTTTGATTGCTTCCAGAGCCGGGGAAACCGAATCTGCTGGCAGTCAACTCGCCACCATTGCCATAAATACCTTTTGCTGTGCCACCCTGTGCATCGATTGCTGCAAGAGCAACGTCTGTTGCACTTTCCATGGGTGCTGCAATGATAATCGCAAATGCCAAAACAACTATGGTCAACAAAAGACCAAGTCTTGCGATTTTGATTGCATTTTGTTTGTTCATTCTCATAAATTCACCTCTATTCCGTCAAAATAGACATTTTGAGTTTACATTTTTGATTTCCGTTCAAGTGTCAAGTCCAACACTTTGGGTGCGCCCACGCCATACGCTTCCACATATATACGTACGCACATACGGATAATATACAAAACTATTCTAAACATAAAACAAAATAAAGTCAACCCCCTATTTTCATTTGACAACCTTGTTGGGCACTCGCAGAAAAAAGCAAAAGGGATTTCTATCCCTTTGTTTGATTGTTTTTCTGGCATTCTAACCCATTGGATTTTATTTTGGATTTTTTTGTGATTTTCCAAATTTTCTCATCAAAAAAACTTTCAACAATTTTTCTGTTCTTGTGGTCGAAAAATATCACACTACAATATTTTGACTTTTTGAAAATTTTGTCTAAAAGTATTGGATTTATTTTTGTCATCGTGCTACAATCTTGTACACTAATGAAAGGAGCGTACGGACTTGGATAATTCAGTTGCAAAAAAACCTGCGACAATGGACAGCAAAGTGCAAAAACTTGTGATCCTGTTTGTCTTTGAAAAGATGGCAATTCCACTTACGGAAGCCACCGTCCTTGACGTATGCTCATCCGAAAACACTTGGCTTTCATATATGGAATGCAAGCAGTATCTTGCCGAACTTGTTGACACCAATCTTGTCTATCGTGTGCCAAAAAGCGAGTGCTTGAACATCACCCAAGACGGCATCAGTTGCCTTGCCCTGTTCTTCACACGTATTCCATCATCAATCCGTGACGAAATCACTGCATATGCTCGTGACAATCGTATGCGCTTTAAAAAGCGTCAATCATATTTTTGTGATTACTCCAAAAATGCAGACGGCACCTACACCGTCATCATGAAAATCAACAGTGAAACTGCACAACTTATGGAATTGAAATTGGTGGTTGCCAATCGCCAACTTGCCAAATTCCTTTACAAGAGTTGGGTGGACAAAGCATCACAAACCTATGCCCTGATTCACGACACACTCCTTGACTAAAACCATAAAAACAGTAAATCAAAAGCACCCAATCGGGTGCTTTTTTTATTCATGCGAAGTGCGAACATATCAAGTGCATACCCACTCCTTCCTCCCGTGTTTCCCCTCATTTGCTTTGCAAAGGGGACACACTCGACCTCGCACATTAGGGCTATACCACTCATTATGCCACTTGTCGCTTGGTGAATTTTGAGTGGACCACCAGCGACTAGCGTACTTTTGTCTGGTGCTCGGCACTCGCTTTCTCGCCACCCTGTGGCTCGCGTTCCGTCTTCGAATAAGTAAGTGCTTGTATGAGAACCCAACGAATGAGTGATTGAAAAATTTCCACCAGTCTATTTTTAGATCGCAAAAAACTGCGATATTTAGATGAAGAACAAGAAAGGCACTCTCAGGTCAGTCCGCAGTGTACTGACGTACATAAGGGATGAGATGAGAGTGCCTGCCGAAGTTATTCGATAAATAGTGTCGTTTTGAAAAAAAACTGCGATATTTAGATGCATAGCAAGGAAGAAAAACCCACAGGGGTCGTGGCATACTTGTCGTATGTGAGAATCCTGTGGGTTGTATCTGACGATGATAGGCGCTAAATAGCGCAGTTTTTCTAAATTTCGATGAGTATATTATTATATTGATACGGATACTCCACACACTTGTTGATCATTTCGGGCACATCTTCAAAATAGATGTTTTCGGTGATGAGTCCGTTGATTTTGATGATTTTGTTGGCGAGAAGGTTGATGGCTGAATCCATTTCATCAATGCCATCTGCAACACCTTTGACTGTCAGTTTTTTGTCAAGAATAATATTCATGTCAAGTTGATGTCTTTGATGTGTCGAATAACCTGACACCAAAACCACGCCATTTTCTTTGACAAGACGAGCAACGTTTGCAAAAGGAATGCTATCCCCTGTGAAAACTGCAAAATCGCACATTCTTCCGCCGGTGATTTCTTCCACACGTCTTTCAAGATTGTCAAACATAGGGTTGAGTGTGTAATATACACCCCAACTTTCGGCAAGTTTCAGTTTGTCGCTGTTGATGTCAACAAGGATGGGCACAAGTTGATAGTATATTGCAATTTGTGCAAGGATAAGTCCAACTGTTGATGCGCTTGAAATGAGAATATAGTCGCCTTTGTTGCAGTCCATACTTTCAATGATACTGCTGCCAAGTGCAACGTAGTCGGTGAAAATTGCCTCGTCATCAGTGATGCCATCGGGGATTGCATAGACATTTTCTGCAGGAAGGGATATGAAATCAAGGAGCAAACCATCTCTGTTGACTCCAAGCACATCAACTCTTTCAACCCCGTGTTTTTCTATC
>JAZRGC010000146.1:0-5699 GCA_045643985.1 Clostridia bacterium | reverse complement strand
GGATTTGTCTTCCTAAGACCGCTTGGCCTCCGACTTGAGAAAAGAACGTTGCTCTTGAACCTGTCCGTATGACTGCAGAGCAAAAAGAAAACGTCCTTGCATCCTTCCATCCTGACTATATCGAAAGCCAATTCTCAGTCCTTGAAATCGGCCCTAACAAAGGGGATAAAGTTCCAAAGGAACTTGCAGAAATCCTTCAAGCACACAGCCGTATCACAAAAGACAGTGTTTCACTTGACACTCCTGACTACGAAACAGACGTCCTTGTCATCGGTGGTGGTGGCGCAGGCGCATCAGCAGCAATCGAAGCACACGAAGCAGGCGCAAATGTCATGGTTGTCACAAAACTCCGTATGGGCGATGCAAACACCATGATGGCAGAAGGTGGCATTCAAGCAGCAGACAAACCCAATGATTCTCCTGCAATCCACTTTATCGATGCATTTGGTGGTGGACACTTTGCAGCAAAGAGAGAACTTCTCTCCAAGTTGGTCTGCGATGCTCCCGAAGCAATCCAATGGCTCAGCGAACTCGGTGTTGAATTTGACAAGGAAGAAGACGGCACAATGATCACAACCCACGGTGGTGGCACATCTCGCAAGCGTATGCACGCTGCAAAGGACTACTCCGGCGCAGAAATCATGCGCACACTCCGTGACGAAGTGCTCAATCGCAACATCCCTGTCATCGATTTTACAGCAGCAATCGAACTTATTCTTGACGAAAACGGCAATGCAGCAGGCGCAGTCCTTATGAATATGGAAACAAAGGAATTGCTCGTTGCAAAGGCAAAGACAGTTGTCATCGCAACAGGTGGCGCAGGCAGAATGCACTATCAAGGCTTCCCCACTTCCAACCACTATGGCGCAACAGCAGATGGTCTTGTCCTTGGTTATCGTGCAGGCGCAAAACTTCTCTATGCTGAAACACTTCAATATCACCCCACAGGAGTTGCATTCCCTGAACAAATCTTTGGTGCATTGGTCACAGAAAAAGTACGTTCACTTGGTGCAAAACTTGTCAACAAAAACGGCGAAGTCTTTATGCATCCCCTTGAAACACGTGACGTGACAGCAGCATCAATCATACGTGAATGTAGCGAGCGTGACAATGGTGTTGACACAGGCAACGGCAAAGGCATTTGGCTTGACACTCCTATGATTGAAATCATCGGTGGCGAAGGCACAATTGAAAAGAGAATCCCTGCAATGCTCCGTATGTTTGAAAAATACGGCATTGACATAAGAAAAGAGCCTATCCTCATCTACCCCACCCTTCACTATCAAAACGGTGGCCTTGACATCACAGCAGATTGTATGACAACCAACGTCAAAAACTTGTTTGTGGCAGGGGAAGCAGTTGGAGGAATCCACGGCAAAAACCGTCTTATGGGCAACTCTCTCCTTGACATCATCGTCTTTGGAAGAAGCGCAGGCAAAAACGCAGCAGCAACAGCAAAAAATACAACAGTTGGCAAACTCTCACTTGCTCACATTGACAAGTTTGAAAAGGAAATCAAAAAGGCAAACATCGTCACAGACCTTGTTTCACCCAAACTTCTCCCCAACTATACAAATCAAAAAAGCATCTAATTGTCGGCAGGTAAAAAATGGAAGACAACAAAACAGAAGTTGTGGAATTGGTTGAAGAAACTGAATCCACAACAGAATCTGTAGAAAATGAAAATACTGCAGAAAGCAGTAAACGTGGCAAAAAGAACTTGAAGTGGCTGTGGATCACCCTTGCATCACTTGTTGGTGCAGCCCTTCTTGGCTATCTCATCTACTGTGCAGTCACAACAAAAACCGTCACAACAGTGTTCAGTTTGACAGTGCTTTTGACAGGCATCTTTATCATCACTGCCCTTGGTTATCTCCTTGGCAAAGTGACAATAAAGGGCGTCAACCTTGGCACTGCAGGCGTATTTCTTGTGGCAATCGCATTTGGTATGCTCTGCTCAATTGAAGGACTCAAAGACGTGCCCGTCCTTGGCAGTTTCTTCCTTGACTCCACAAGCAAAGTCACTGGCTACTACAAGAGCGTAGTTTCAAACGTTGGTCTTGTTATGTTTGTGGCATCAGTTGGTTTCATTGCAGGCCCCAACTTTTTCAAAGATTTGAAGCGCAACTTCAAGACATACATCTTGATGGGTTTGATTGTCATTTTGACAGGCACATTGGTGGCAGTCATCTTGAGTGTTGCAACACCTTACGGCTCCGAATTTTGGTCAGGTGTCTTGTCAGGCGCATTGACATCAACCCCCGGCTATTCAGCAGCAATCGAAGCAGCCAAACTCAAAGGCACATCAGACACTCTTGTCACAGTTGGTCATGCAATCGCATATCCCTTTGGCGTCATTGGTGTTGTGCTCTTTGTCCAACTTCTCCCCAAATTCTTGAAAGCAGACATGGCACACGAAAGAAGCCTTTTGAAGGTTGAAGTTGCTGAAAGCAAACCTGAAGAAACAACCGAACAATCACCCGTTGTTGAAGACACTGAAACCACAACAGAAACTCCTGTTATCGCAGAAGAAAATATCACTCCCGAAGAAGAAACAGGCAAAAAGAAAAAGGTCAAAAAGGAAAGAAAACTCTTTACAGTTGATGACTTTGGCTTTACACCCTTTGCAATTGCAGTTGTGTTTGGCTTGATCCTTGGTGGCATCAAGATTCCCCTTCCCGGTGGCGCAAACTTCTCACTTGGCACAACAGGTGGTGTGCTCATTATGACACTCCTCTTTGGTCACTTTGGCAGAATGGGCAATCTCTCACTGCAAATCCCTGCACAAACAACAAAAGTCTTGAAAGAACTTGGACTTATGTTGTTCCTTATTGGCGCAGGTGTTGAAGGTGGTGTTGGACTTATCGCAGCAGTCAGCAACGATGCAACAATCATCGTTTGGGGCTTGCTTGGTGGCGCATTGATGACAATCCTTCCTATGGTTGTTGGATTCTTTGTTGCAAAGAAAGCACTGAAACTGCCCTTGCTCAACAATCTCGGCTCAATCACAGGTGGTATGACATCAACCCCTGCCCTTGGCACATTGATTTCAACAGCAGGCACAGAAGACGTTGCAGGCGCATATGCATCAACCTATCCCATTGCACTTGTGCTCATTGTCCTTGCATGCAACCTTATGGTTGGTCTTATCTAAACAAAATCCACAATATGACAAAACGGCGAGAAATCTCGCCGTTTTTCTTTTTCAGACAGTATTACACATTTTCAAAACACTTGCCAAAATATAATATAAAGGTTATAATCATCTACGATATTTATCCGGGTGTGGCACAGCTTGGTAGTGCGCTTGGTTCGGGACCAAGAGGCCGCTGGTTCAAATCCAGTCACTCGGACCAAAAGACAAGCGAAAAGTTTGTCTTTTTTTGTGTCTGGATTTTAGGCTTTGCCTTGTGCCTATGGCACTGAACCAGCGTCTGCTGGTGGCGTTCGTTTGTTGCAAATAAATTTGCCATTCTCACTATTACGCTCTCTTTGTTCGCTACAAATCCAGTCACTCGGACCAAAAGGCAAGCGAAAGTTTGTCTTTTTTTGTGTCTGGATTTTAGGCTTTGCCTTGTGCCTACGGCACTGAACCAGCGTCTGCTGGTGGCGTTCGTTTGTTGCAAATAAATTTGCCACTCTCACTATTACGCTCTCTTTGTTCGCTACAAATCCAGTCACTCGGACCAAAAGACAAGCCAAAGGCTTGTCTTTTTTTGTTTACATTTGCACAATGCAATCACTATTGCTCATCGTTCTTGTCGTCCTTGCATTCACATCAAAGAAATCTAGAGCACCCAAGGCAGAAGGCATCCCCTACGACAAGGGACAAAGATAACAATCAATCATACAATCAAAAAGGACACTCAACCGAGTGTCCTTTTTTTATATTATTCACTTATTTGCTTTCGTCTTTTAAGTTTCAAAATAAATGCCTCGCAAACAAGCGAGGCATTTTGTTGTTTCTTCGATGATTTAATTTTGGATTTGTTCCACCATTAATTTTGGCTGAGTGCGTTGTTTACAAGTGCAACGATTTCATCCACTGCTGTGTCAAGGGGTGCTGATGTTTTGAGTGACTTATCTCTTGATGCGATCTCAACAATGCCACCCTTCATATTTCTGGGGCTTACAACCACTCTAAATGGCACGCCAATAAGGTCTGCATCTGAGAACATAACACCTGCACTAACGTTGGTTCTGTCATCGTAGATGACTTCAATGCCTTTTGCAGTCAATGTGTTGTAAAGATTGTCTGCATATGCTTTGACTTCTTCATCGTCACTGCGCACTGCACAGAGATGTACGTGCCAAGGTGCGATTGCGATTGGCCAAATGGGGCCGTAATCATCGTGGTGCACTTCGCAAATTGATGCTGCAAGTCTGCCAACACCAATGCCGTAGCAACCCATAATAGGATTGAGAATGTTGCCTTCGCTGTCGGTGTAGGTCATATCCATTGACTTTGTATATTTTGTGCCAAGTTGGAAGATGTTGCCCACTTCGATACCACGAGATACTGTGAGAGAGTGCTTGCCACACTTAGGGCAAATGCTTCCTTCTCTTACCTTTGCAAAATCGTGGAATTCTGCCCCTGCAAGGTCACGATCCATATCAAGACCTGTAAAGTGGAAGCCCACTTCGTTTGCGCCACAGACAAGGTTGTTGACACCCTTCAAGGTGTTGTCAAAGAGGACTGTGCAGTTGTCTGTGATGCCCACAGGGCCAATAAATCCTGCAACGATGCCACAAGTTTCGGTGATGGTGGCAGGGTGCACGTCACATCCAAGATAGTTGGTCAACTTTGTTTCGTTGACGTCATAGTCCCCACGAAGGAACAACACAACGTACTTGTCGTCCTTGTTTTGTTGATATACCACTGCCTTGCAAGTGTCCTTTGCTTCAACACCAAGGAATGCACTGACTTCTTCAATGGTTTCCTTGCCGGGAGTTGCAACCTTTGTCAAATCCTTTGATGGTGCTGTGCGAACATAGTCAACAATATTGGGGGTTGCTTCCATATTGGCACGATAGTCACAATCCTTGCAGATGACAATTGAATCTTCGCCAATGTCTGAAAGGAGCATAAATTCGTGTGAAATGCTTCCACCCATCATACCTGAATCTGATGCGATTGAGATGACTTCGGGGATGCCTGCTCTTGCAAAAATGCGCTCATATGCCTTGTGGCACTTTGCATAGTATGCTTCCAAATCTTCTTGTGAGGTGTGGAAGGAATATGCATCCTTCATTGTAAATTCACGGACACGGATAAGACCTGACCTAGGACGAGCCTCATCACGGAACTTGGTTTGGATTTGGTAAATCATGAAGGGGTACTTCATATATGTTTTGCCATAGTCACGGACAAGTTGCACTGCGGCTTCTTCATGTGTCATGCCAAGGACAACAGGACTGCCACTTCTGTCGTTGAAACGAACAAGTTCCTTGCCAATGCTTTCATATCTGCCAGATTCTTGCCAAATTGAAGCAGGCATAACAACGGGGAATGACACTTCTTGACCGTCAATTGCATCCATTTCTTCACGGAGAATTTGTTCAATCTTGCGAGTGATACGTTTCAAGGGCATATATGATGAATAGATGCCGTTTGCCACGTATTTCATATAGCCACCACGGACCATCAAAGCATGGCTGTCAACCACACAATGAGATGGTCTTTCTTTAAATCTATCGCC
>JAZRGC010000145.1:0-2018 GCA_045643985.1 Clostridia bacterium | reverse complement strand
TCATTGCAATCAATCCAAACACCCGTAGAGTTGATGGCGATGTTGAAATCATTCCAAGAGGTGTCAACATCACAGATGAAAGATACATCGACATAGTCAGCGCAGTCAACAAGACTGTTGCAGAAAGCAAGGATGCAAGTTTGTATGAACTGACCACCCTTGTCAAAAAGTCTGTGCGCAAATTGTTCTATCGTGACAGACAATTCCCAATGATAATTCCTGTATTGATTGAGGACTAATATGCAAAGAAAACCCATAATTCTCATTTTGACAAGCCGTGACGAAAAAGCGAACATATCTCAGCAACTTGCCGAGTCCATTCGCAAAGTAGGCACACACAATGTTGTCATCATCGGTGACGACAAGTATGGCTCTGCCCAAAAGATAACCAAACTTGATCGCCTTCTCCATTTGAGAGAGGAATATCAACAAGTTCTTGCAGAAAAGTCAAAGAAGAAGCAAAGTGGTGGCAAAAGAAGAAGGGGCAGAGATAATCGCATTGCCAATGCAGTCAAGAGATACCGTCCGGAACTTGTTTTGGCAGTGACACCCTATTCATACTACGTGCTCACCGAAGCCAAAAAGAAAACCAACTTTGGCGCTTCAATCTTTTACATAATGCCGTATTTTGTCCTTGACAAACAAACCTATGATGAAGTTGACACAACATTCATCGTTGAAAATCAAGACATCAAGAGCGCATTGGTGCAACAAGGAGTGCCCTCAAAACGTGTTCTCACAATGGGGCTTCCTTACACCATCGACAAAAAGACACCAATCGAAGTCAGCGCATTGAAGCAGGAATTGGGCTTGCCTAAAACATTGTCCGTATTCCTTAATGCAGGAAGAAAAGATGGCGTCAACGAGTTGTTCCGTCTTCTCCTTGACCAAGGCGACGTCATCAACACTGTTGCATACACAGGGGACAACAAACTCAGTGCCGAACTCCGTGCAATGGCAGACGACTACAAGGCAAACAACGTTGTAGTGGCGCAAAAGCAAGACCAGTTTGATGAATATCTCACTGCCTGTGATGTTGTTGTCACCAAGCACGATATTGCCACCATCTACAAAGCATTTAGGCTTGGCAAACCGGTCATCGTGTTGTCAATAGGAGAGCACGCCAATCGTGAAATTGAATATCTTGTCCATCACGGACTTGTGATGCACGCAAGAGAGAATATCGAAATTGTCGGTCTTATGTATCGCCTTATCGAAACAGGTGTGGCAGCCACATATGTTCGAGCAGGGGAGAAGTGGGTTGAAAATGCCGACATCGAAAACATCACCAACTATTTGGTGAGTTATATGAGGACTTAATATGCCAAAGATAACCAACATCTCATCATATGCCAAAAGAAAGGGCTTGAAAATCGGCGATGACATAGTCAAAATCGGTGGTTATCCTTGTGTGGATATTCTTGACGTGTTGTACTATGACACCGAAAAACATTTTGACATTTTGATCAATAGAGATGGTAAATTCAAGACCAAGAAAATTCGCAAAAAGGAAACTCAACCTTTGGGCATCGAACTTGAAGAAATGGACACAATTCGTTGCAAAAACAAGTGTGTTTTTTGCTTTGTTGACCAATTACCTAAAGGACTTCGTGACACTTTGTACGTCAAGGATGATGACTATCGTCTTAGTTTCATCAGTGGCAGTTATGTGACAATGACCAACGTCAGCGATGAAGAAATTGAGCGTATTATTCGATTGAAACTGAGCCCAATGTACATATCTGTACATGCTTTTGACGATGACAAACGTGTTGCCCTTGTCAAAAATCCCCACACAAGAAATCTCATCAACGTTATGAGAAAACTGGGTGCAAATGGCATCAAAATGCACACCCAACTTGTCATTGTGCCGGGTATGAATGATGGCGCAACTCTCATTGAAAGCATTGAAGGATTGAAGGGTGTAGAAGGTGTGGAAACAGTGGCAGTTGTGCCTGTTGGCATCACAGGCCACAGACAAAATCTCACAACCATTCGCCCTGTTTCAAAGGAAGAAG
>JAZRGC010000144.1:0-17041 GCA_045643985.1 Clostridia bacterium | reverse complement strand
TTAATATTAGGCATATTTATCTCCTCATATTTGAATACGTTTTTTAAATCTTAGAAATATTAGCATATTTCAAAAAATCTTGCAACTGTTTTCATCTATTTTTTGATATTGCGCACAATAATTTTATGGAAAACTACATTTTTTACAGTGATATGGCAGTTGACAACCTAGAAAATCGTGGTTTGAAGGACATCGCAGTGGTCAAAAACCTGTCTTATGGCATCCGTCAAATTGTTGTAAACATCAAAAATAAACAGCAAGCAGAGTCCGTTGGCAAGGAAAAAGGATTGTATATCACCTATGACACAAGTGGCGCAAAGGACGAAAGGTTTGCTCATTTTCTTGCCAAAGTTATGTCTGGTGCAATACATCAAGTAGTGGGCTTGTTGCCAGAAAAGAGCACAATACTTGTTGTGGGGCTTGGCAATGGTCAGGTACTTGCCGACTCCTTGGGTGTCAAAGCAGTCGAAGGAGTGCAGGCAAATCGCATGGACACCCTTGGCAATCACAAATATAAGTTGTGCACCCACTCTCTTGGTGTCGAAGGCGTCACAGGTGTAAAATCTCACGAAGTGCTCACTGCTCTCAATAATCAACTGAACCCATCTGCAATCATAGTGATAGACACCCTTGCCACAACCAATGTCAACAGGCTCGGCACATCCTTTCAATTGTCCACAGCAGGCATATCTCCGGGCAGTGGAGTAGGACAGGACAAACCACCAATGAACAAGGCAGTTTTTGGCGTTCCAACCATATCAATTGGTGTGCCACTTGTGCTTACAATGCAAGGTGTCATCAAGGACTTTGTACGTGCCTACAACCAAAATGACAAGGATTTCAAACTGAATGAATTTTCCTTTCATGCAACACTTTCCGATAAAAAGTTATCAAGGCTTGTTGTCGCTCCAAAAGAAGTGAAGATTTTTCTTGACAATGCCACAAATATCATATCTAATGCAATCAACCTTGCATATGGAATTTGATTGGTTAGATGTCGAAAAAGTCCTTGTTTTTGTCAAGTTGCTCCACAAGCCAAGCGTATTTTTCACATTGATTTCCAAGAGTGAAATCGAATGTAATTTTCCCAATGCTGTTAGGGTTAAATCCCGATGATTTTATCTCCTTTATGAGCCTATCATTTCCGTCAAGTATTGTCGCAAAAGGATAGAGTTTTTTGATGATTGTCTTGAAGTATAAATAATGTGAGCATCCAAGATATATGGTGTCAATTTTCTCGGTTTTCATATGACTGTCCAAAAGCAATCCAAGATGATTTTCAATGTGATTTATCACGGTTATGTCCTTATTTTTGAAGGCAGTTTCGCACAAGATTTCAACGGCAGTTGCAAGGTTTCTTGTGTCGGCAGTCTTGTAGCCTTTTTCATGAAGTTTCAATGCTTTTGACGTTGCAGGAGTGCAGAGTAGCAGTGTGCTTTCAGGTGGCAATTCTTCAAGACAAGGTCGCAAAAGAAAACAACCTTTTGGTTTTACAATTGTTGAAGCAGTGTTGCAAGCAACAACTTGACAAAGGCTTTCTCTTTTCAAAATTTCAAGAGATTCGCCAACTGCCTTTACAATTTCTCCTTTAGTTTTTGTGCCCAAAGGGTTGTTGCCCGTGTCTGCAAGAAAGCAAAAATCTGCAGTTTCAAAGGCTCTTTTCAAGGGTACAAGAGTGGTGAGTCCACCAATTCCACTGTCATAAATTCCAAAAGAAAACATATTCAACAATATGCAGAATGGCAGAAAAATATCAAAAAATTAAAAAAAGTGTTAGGTTGTAGTTTTTTTTGCTTGTCAAGTGGGGGGCTTATAGTGTATTATAGTCCAGTATTAAATTATTTATTTGAGGTAAAATAATGAAATCTTACGCAACAGAATTTATTCGTAATATCGCACTCATCGGTCACTCCGGTGAAGGCAAAACTTCTCTTGCAGAAGCACTTCTGTTTTCAACCAAAACAGTTGACCGTCTTGGCAAGGTAGATGATGGCAACTCCACAATGGACTTTGACGATGAAGAAATCAAGCGCAAAATATCCATCAGCATGGGCGTTGCATATGCAATCCATCGTGACACAAAGATCAACATCCTTGACGTCCCCGGATTCTTCGATTTCGAAGGCGAAATGGTGTCAGCACTCCACGCAGCAGACAGCGCAGTTGTTGTCACATCAGCAAGTGGTTCATTGACAGTCGGCACAGAAAAGGCACTTGAAATGTGCATGGAAAAAGAAGTTCCCGCACTCATCTTTGTCAATGCAGTCAACAAAGAAAACAGTGACTTCTTCGGAACAGTGGATGCAATCACATCAAAATTCAACAAAGTTGTCCCCATCGAACTTCCCATTATGGAAGGTGGCAAGATGGTCGGCTCAGTTGATGTCCTTTCAGGCGAAGCAAAAGACCTCAACGGCAAAGCAATCACAGCACCTGCAGACCTTGCAGGCAAAGCAAGCGCATACAGAGATCAACTCATGGAAATGGTTGCAGAAACCGATGAAGAACTTATGATGAAGTTCTTTGAAGGCGAAACATTCACAGCAGAAGAAATCCAAACAGGCATCCACACTGCAATCGCAACCGAAGCATTCATTCCTCTTATGGCAGGCAATGCAACAACATGTTCAGGCGTCCAAAGCCTTCTTGACATCATCGTTGACTATCTCCCCAGCCCTCAAGCTGCACGTCAAGCAAAAGCACTTGTCGGTGGCGAAGAAAAGGCAATCGCATGCGACAGCAATGCAGCATTCAGTGCACAAGTCTTCAAGTCAATCGTTGACCCCTATGTTGGCAAACTTCTCATCTTCAAGGTTTTGAGTGGTAAACTTTCAAGTGGCGATGCAATGTTCAACAACACTGCAGAAAAACCCGAAAAAGCAGGCGCACTCTACATCCTCAAAGGCAAGAAGCAAGAAGCAGTTGATTCACTCAACGCAGGCGACATTGGCGCACTTGCAAAACTCGTTTACACAAACACAAACGACACACTTTCAGCACCTGAATACAAACTCCAATACAGCAAGATCGAATTCCCTCAACCTGTCATCTCATACGCAGTCAGCGCAAACAAAGATGAAGAAAAGGCAATCCAAGGTCTTATCAAGATGCAAGACGAAGATGCAACATTCAAAGTTGAAAAGAACGTTGTCACAGGCGACGTCCTCATCAGTGGTCTTGGCGAAGCACAACTTGACATTATGTGCAAACGTGTCAAGAACAAACTTGGCATCGACATCAGTTGGCAAGAACCCAGAGTTGCATACAAGGAAACAATCCGCAAAGAAGCATCAGCAGAAGGCAAGCACAAGAAACAATCAGGTGGTGCAGGTCAATTTGGTGACGTTTGGATCAAGTTTGAACCAGGCGCAGCAGATGGCGAATTTGAATTTGTCGATGCAGTTGTCGGTGGTGCAGTTCCCAGACAATTTATCCCTGCAGTTGAAAAGGGTCTCCGTGAAGCAATCAAGGAAGGCGTCCTTGCAGGTTATCCTATGGTCAACCTCAAAGCAACCCTTTACGATGGAAAATATCACCCCGTTGATAGTAAGGAAATCGCATTCGTCATCGCAGCAAAACTCTCATATGACGAAGCATGTGCAAAGGCATCACCTTGCTTCCTTGAACCTATCATGACAGCAAAGATCACAGTCCCCAGCGACTATCTTGGCGACATTCTTGGCGATATGAACAAACGTAGAGGCCGTATCCTCTTTACAGATGCAGAAGGCTCAAAGCAAGTCATCACAGCAGAAGTTCCTCAAGCAGAAATGTTCCGCTATGCAACAGACCTTCGTTCAATGACACAAGGCAGAGGCAAGTTCACAATGGAAATCGCAAGATACGAAGAAGTTCCCGGCTCAGCCAATGCAAAGATCATCGAAGATGCAAAGAAGCGTAAAGAAGAAGCCGCAAAGAAATAATTACACCTCAATATAGAAAAGCCACTCAACTGAGTGGCTTTTTTTGTTGAATGTAGTGAGTGCGAACATATCAAGTGAATAACCACCCCTTCCTCACGTGTTTCCCCTCATTTGCTTCGCAAAGGGGCAACACTCGGCTCTCGCACATTAAGGCTATACCACTCATTATGCCACTTGTCGCTTGGTGAATTTTGAGTGGACCACCAGCGACTGGCGTACTTTCATCTGGTGCGACGCGATTGACAACTTTATTGTAGCAATACGCTCTTCCGTTCCTTACGGCACTCCCTTTCTTGTAATGAGTGGCGACGCGATTAAAATCGCTATTCCGTCGCTCACTCCTTACGCGGTCCGTCTTCGCAATAAGTGAGTGCTTGTATGAGAACCCAACGAATGAGTGAGTGCACAATTTTCAACCACAATGACACTTTGTGTCAAATCATGGAGCGAAGCGAGAATTCAAACAAAGGCAATAAATAGAAAAAAGGAGTCTTGCGACTCCTTGTTTCATTCAAAATACTGTGCACCGACTCCGACAATCCACACCGAAGTGGAAACCAAATAGGTGACTCCTTCAAAGCTTCCCGATGGCACACGCCGAAATTCGCTTAGTGCTGCTGCGGTCAGGCCCTGACACGGTTCACGACACGGTGTTGCACCGGACCTTGCTATCAACATTCCTTGTTTGGTGCGACCAACCATATGGAAGGCCTCGATCGGTGTTCGACACTGCTATGGCGGATTGCAGTTTACAGGGCACCGCCAACTCCCCGTCTAGCACAGCGAGAGAATTATAGCACCTATTCAATTTTTTTGCAACAAAATTTTCATCACTATTGATTTCTTAGATACAATGTGTTAATATTGTATTAATATTTATATAGGAGTGCATTATGAAACACGCACGTATTCTCACAATTCAAGATTATTCATGTGTTGGACGTTGCTCACTTACTGCAGCATTGCCCATCATTTCTGCATGTGGTCAAGACCCTGTTGGACTTCCCACAGCGTTGTTGTCAACCCAAACATCAGGCATTCAAGGCTTCACATTCAACGATTTGTACCACAATATGATGCCCAGTTATGAACACTGGACAAAACTTGGCATAAAGTTTGACTGCTTATACACAGGTTTTATTGGCACAATGGAAACAGTTGAAGCAACACTCAAAATCGCCAAGGATTTAAAAGAGAAGGGCGCAATCATCGCCATCGACCCTGCTTGTGCAGAGCATGGCAAACTCTATCCCATATTTGACGAAGCATACAAGGCAAAAATCTTTGAACTTTGCAAAATGGCAGACATCGTGATGCCCAACTTTACAGAAGGCAAAATGCTTGCAGGTCTTGATATGGAATTGGAGCCCACACCCCAAAATGCAAGGATGATACTGAACATTCTCCGTCACAACGGCTTCAAAAAAGTCTTGCTCAGTGGTGTCATCGATGACGACAAACAAGGCACAGCAACCCTTCAAAACAACCGAATTGCATTCCAATACAACGAGCATTTTGACAAATATATCCACGGAGCAGGGGATTGCTTGTCATCAGCATTCATTGGCAAACTTATGAGTGGTTGCTCATTTGAAGATAGTGCACAAAAAGCAGTTGATTTCTGCCACGATCTCATCAAAACATCATTGAAAAACAAGGCAGACTTGCGTTATGGTATGCTCATAGAAAAGTCGTTGCCAGTGCTGATGAAATAACCAAAACAACGAAACCCATCGCTGATGGGTTTTTCCTTTATATAGAATTATAGCAAGGAGAAAAATATGCTAGTATACAACATTGTGACAGGAATTTGTCTGGCACTCATGGCAGTGTTCCTTTTGTCTTTCGTATGCAAAATTGCATTGACTTACAAAAGAAAACAAAGAGAAGAAAGAATACAATATCTTAGGGATTTCAAAAAGGGCAGAATGGTGCTCATATACATATTTGTATTCCCACTTTTGCTTGCAGGGCTCATCTATGAAGGCAAGCCTTTTTTCAATGCCCTGACAGGCGCAATGGCAACAGTCATCGACATCGTAGTGCTCAAATTTGATCCAAGTGGATTCAGTGCACTTATGGGCAACAGCAAACTGTTTGAAGTGTCAATCTACATTTCATATGCCTTGATTGCTTTCAATGCTTGTATGTTTGTGTGGTCCATTGCAGGTCAATACATCAGCAATGTGCTCAAAAAATTGGCAGTCAAAATGTCAAAGGACAAGGTTGTCATATTTGGCAACAATGAAAACAGCCTTACTATTTACAACAGCGAAAAGGACAGAAGGAAGATTGTCATCGATCAAGTAAAGGGGGATGATGCCACTGCACTTTATATGAAAAACATTGTCTATGGCAACGTAAATTCAAATGAAGAATACATTGGCACACTTGTGAAAAACTGCATCAAACACCTTGAAGAAATCGATGTTGTCATCAACACTGAAAGCGATGAAAGAAACATCGAAATTGCAAGATTGTTTGCAACTGAAATAAGCAAACTTGACAATGAAGACAAGGGCTACGTCTTTGAAATGATGCGTGTTTTTGTTTTTGGCGATCCTCGTTTTGAAACCATCTATGAAGACATTGTTGCCAGTGGATTCGGTTGCATTTCCTACGTCAACAAATATCAAAAAATGGCAGTTGATTTCATTGATAAATATCCATACACAAGGTTTATGAGTGCAAAACATATAGATTATGCCACGTCTTGTGTAAAAGAAGGTGTTGAAATCAATGCAATTATGATTGGCTTTGGCAACACAAACAGGCAGATATTCCTGACATCAGTTGCAGGCAATCAATTCATCAAACAAGGGGCAAATGGTGTCGAACTTCAAAAGGTAAAATATCATATCTTTGACAAAAGTTTCAAGGATAAGGATGACTGCCAATGCAAGTGCGATGCAAACAATAAAAATCTCAACCACAACTATTTCCGCTTTAAAAACGAATGCGAAAATATTGTCAAGGAAAACTACTTGCCATTGCCCGATTATCCTGCCGAAGAAAACTTCCACCACCTTGACGTCAACGACCAAGATTTCTACAACCAAATCAGAACGATCCTTACACGATCAAAGCAAGATGCCAACTTCATCATCATCGCATTTGGTGGCGACCTTGAAAATATTGACATGGCAGAGAAACTTCTCACCAAGACAAAGGAATGGGGTGTTGACAACACCAATATCTTTGTAAAGACAAGAAGTGTCCAAGGCAAAGCCATCGCCAACGATGAAGAATATCACCCCATTTGTTGCGAAGAAGAAGTTGTTTACAATATGGCAAACATCACAGGGGACAAACTGCAAGAAATGTCCATGATGAGAGATGCCGTCTATGCTCTTGAATATGAAGTGTCAGCATCAGGCAAGGAGTTGACTGAAACAGATTTGCTTGTTGCATCAATCAATGCACATCGTGGTTGGTATATGACCAAAACTTCCAACGAAAGAGAGTCAAATATTTATTGCGCATTGAGCCTTAGAAGCAAACTCAATATGATGGGGCTTGACTATTGCAGTGTGTATGAAGACGGCAAAGCCATTGATGAAAAGGCATACCTTGAAATTTATGCAGGAAATGATATGCCCGACACAACTGCCTACCCATTTACAGTGGGCGGTAAACCTATTGTCAAATACACCCTTGACTTCAAAAAATCACGTAGGGGAGATATGGCAATCCACGAGCACTATCGTTGGAATTCCTTTATGATAACCAAAGGATTTATCCCTGCAACAAAAGATACAATTCTCACAGAATACGATGAAGAAAAGTGTAGATTTACCAATGGCAAAAATTATACTCTACGTCGCCACGGCAACTTGACAACCTTTGACGGACTTATTGAGTTTAGAAAAATGGTTGCAGAAAGAGATAGAAAGCAAGACGAAGCACTCCTTGAAGCCGAAGCAAGAAAGGACGTCATAAAATATGACTATCAACTCCTTGACGATGCCCACTGGCTCCTGACCAACGCCGGCTTCAAAATCATCGCAAGAAACAAATAAAATGCAAAACCTACAAATATTAAAACATTCCCCAATAAATTACAGCCTTCAATTGTATATTTAGTAGGATACAGAATCTAGTAAGGATGTGCCTATGAAGAATAAAATTTGTGTGAGCGCATTGCTGATAATTTTAATCGTCACAATGTCGTCATTCTCTGCATGTGATCAAGTTGAATATTGCACCGTCACCGTTGAAGGTTTTACCGTGCCAAATCACGTGTATGAGTTTAGGGTTGTAAAAGGTGAGCGATTCACCTTAAGCCAAGTGTTCAATACGGTTTCACATGCTTTTATGAGTGAAGGTATGGATTTGTACGCTTTAGCATACAAAGACGGGAAGTTGTATGATGAAAGTCAACCTGTTGAAAGTGACCTGCAGTTGTTGGCAATTTCAGGGGTCAGCTACAATATGGCATATGCAACGGTCAAGATAGAAAGTGATAGGTTGAAAGATATTTGCAGGCAGAGTGGGACCAACTATGATGAAGCAAATACTTTCCTTTATATTGGCTACGTCAATGAGCAACAGATTCAAAAGCTGTTCGACATCACAGTGGAAGATATCCAATACAGATGTGTAATCAACGAAACAACTATTTGTGGTAATCTTGAAGAAATACACCAAGCAATTTCTGATTATATTTGTGCTGAAGATAATGCGGATATTCTATGTGGCGACAATGTTTTTTGCAGTCCAAACTTGCATCATCATATGCCACATGTGACAATCTCTCTCTATTAAAATTTGTATATATCAATTGGAATAAAAGGCAAGCTTATCTTGCCTTTTTTTGTTGCAAGTGAGAGGGTAAAACCCCAAAACAAATATGACAAAAATTACAGGATGCATTCTCTTGTACGATTTTGGTTGCTTTATTTGTAAAGTTAATATATAATTTTTACGATTATAAGTAAACGCGCGTATATACGTGCACAAGAGGCGAATATGTACAAACCAGTTGACACAAATCTTAATTTCGTTGAAAGAGAAAAGGAAGTCCTTGCTTTTTGGAAAGAGAATCAAATCTTTGAAAAGAGCGTTGCACTCAATGAAGGCAAAAAGGGCTTCAACTTTTACGATGGACCTCCCACTGCAAACGGAAAACCCCACATCGGTCACATTCTCACAAGAGTTATGAAAGATATTATCCCTCGCTATAAGACCATGAAGGGCTATCACGTTCTTCGCAAAGCAGGCTGGGACACCCACGGACTTCCTGTCGAACTTGAAATTGAAAAACTTCTTGGCATTGACGGAAAGCAAGAAATCGAAAACTACGGCATTGAGCCTTTCATTGAAAAATGCAAGGAGTCTGTGTGGAAATATACAAGCGAGTGGCAAAAGATGTCAGATCGTATCGGCTATTGGGCAGATATGGACGAGCCATATATCACCTATGACAACAACTATATTGAGTCAGTTTGGTGGGCACTGAAAACAATCTATGACAAAGGTCTTATCTACAAGGGCTACAAGATTGTTCCATATTGTCCCCGTTGTGGCACAGCACTCTCCTCACACGAAGTGGCACAAGGCTACAAAGATGTGAAGGAAGTTTCTGTCTATGCAAAATTCAAACTGAAAGGGGAACAAAACAGATATTTCCTTGCTTGGACAACAACACCTTGGACACTGCCTTCAAACGTTGCACTCTGTATGAATGCCAACGAAGACTATGCAGAAATCCAAGTCTGTGACGAAAAATATATCCTTGCAGATGCACTTGTTGCAAAACTCTTTGAAGAAGGCACATATGAAAAACTTTCTCTCAAAAAGGGCAAGGAATATGAATATGCAGAATATGAGCCTCTTTTCAACTACGAAACAGGCGCAAAGAAAAAGCAACACTACATTGCCAACGATGACTATGTCACATTGACAGACGGCACAGGCATTGTCCACATCGCACCTGCATTTGGCGAAGATGACGGCAGAGTGGGCAGAAAGTACGATTTGCCTTTTGTCCAAATGGTCAATGAAAGAGGCAGATTTATCCCCGAAGCACAAGACCTTGAAGGTATGTTTGTCAAAGATGCAGACAAGGTCATAATTGCCAAACTCAAAGCAAATGGAACACTGTTCAAGGAAGAACTTTTTGAACACAGTTATCCTTTCTGCTGGAGATGCGACACACCTTTGCTTTACTATGCACGTTCAAGTTGGTTCATCAAGATGACAGAAGTCAAGGATCAACTTCTCAAAAACAATGCATCAATCAACTGGATGCCTTCAACAATCGGCACAGGCCGTATGGGCAACTTCCTTGAAAACGTTGTTGATTGGGGCTTCTCACGTGAAAGATATTGGGGCACACCATTGCCCATCTGGGTATGCAACAAGTGTGGCAAAATCCACGTCATTGGTTCAAGAGAGGAACTTAGAAAATGTGGTGGACTTGACCACGATGTCGAACTTCACCGTCCATACATCGATGGTGTCAAGTGGGATTGTGAATGTGGTGGCACATTTGAACGTACACCCGAAGTCCTTGACTGCTGGTTTGACAGTGGCTCAATGCCTTTTGCACAATGGCACTATCCCTTTGAAAACAAGGAACTCTTTGAAAAGGAATTCCCTGCAGACTTCATCTCAGAAGCAGTTGACCAAACACGTGGTTGGTTCTATGTGCTCCTTGCAATCTCAACAGTGCTCTTTGACAAAGCACCCTTCAAGAATTGTATCGTTCTTGGACTTGTCAACGACAAAGACGGCGTAAAGATGTCCAAACACAAGGGCAACGTAGTTGATCCTTGGTCAGTCCTTGACAAACAAGGGGCAGATGCAACAAGATGGTATTTCTACACAGCAAGTGCACCTTGGCTTCCTTCAAGATTCAGTGGGGACAACGTCAGCGAATCACAACGTAAGTTTATGGGCACATTGTGGAACACTTATGCCTTCTACGTTTTGTATGCCGACATCGACAAATTCAATCCTATGGAACACAAACTTGAGGATCAAAAACTCAATGTTATGGACAGATGGATTTTGAGTGAACTCAACAGCCTTATCAAGTTTGTTGACGAAGGTCTTGATGACTACAAGATCACCGAAACATCACGTAAGATTGCCGAATTCACCGACAACCTTTCCAACTGGTATGTCCGTCGCAGTCGTGAGCGTTTCTGGGGCAGTGATATGAATCCTGACAAGGAAGCAGCATACACCACGCTCTATACGGTCCTTGCAACACTCTCAAAGGTCATCGCACCTTTTGTGCCTTTTGTTGCAGAAAATATCTATCAAAACCTTGTGAGAAACTTTGATGAAAGCGCACCCATAAGTGTCCACCTTTGCACATTCCCTGTTGCAGATGAAAAGTATATCGACAGCACACTTGAAAAGGGTATGAATGACGTGCTCAAAGTGGTTGTTCTTGGCAGAGCAGCAAGAAACAAGGCAAACATCAAAAATCGTCAACCCCTTCCTAGACTCATCTACAATGGCAAGAATGATTTGAGTGATGAACTCAAAGCACTTGTTGAAGATGAACTCAATGTCAAAGAAGTTGAAATCAGTGATGGCAGTGCCGATTACGTCACATATCTTGTCAAGCCTCAACTGAAAACTCTTGGACCAAAATATGGCGCACTCCTTGGCAAAATCCGTGAAATCATGGCAAATGAAAGCAAGGAAATCGTCATGGCAGTCAAAGACGGAGTGTTCACAAAGGAAATTGACGGCAAAACAATCGAACTCAGCGCAGATGACGTGCTCATCTCAGTGCAAAATAGAGAAGGTTTCTCAGCAGAAAGCGATGGCGAAATCACAGTTGTCCTTGACACCGAATTGACACCTGCACTCATCCTTGAAGGTGTTGAAAGAGAACTTGTCAGCAAGATCCAAACAATGCGCAAAGAGGCAGGCTTTGAAGTGGTTGACCACATTGAAATCGGCTATCAAGCAGAAGGTCTTGCACTGAAAGTCCTTGAAGACGGCAGTTTTGCAAAGGACGTCCTTTGCGACAAACTGACAACCGTTGTTGACGGATTCACAAAATCCCTTGACATCAACGGCGACAAAGTGACAATCTCAGTGAAGAAAATCGGTTAAAATATTGGTGGATTATGTTACTTGCACCAGATTGGAAAGATTATGAAGTCATTGCCACAGGCGATGGCGAAAAACTTGAGAGATGGGGCGACCTTATTTTGTTGCGCCCCGATCCCCAAGTCATTTGGCATGCAAAAAAGCCCCTTCGCTCATATCCAAACATAACTGCAATTTATGAGCGCAGTTCCACAGGTGGTGGCTTTTGGAAGTACAACAAGCCTGTCCCTGATGACTTTGTCATTGGTTGGAGAGATCTCAATTTCAAACTGAAACTTATGGGATTCAAGCACACAGGATTGTTCCCAGAGCAAGCAGTCAATTGGTCACGTATGATGAGCCTCATTGAAGGCGCAGGCAGAGAAATATCTGTGCTCAACCTGTTTGGCTATACAGGTGCAGCATCAGTGGCTTGTGTCAAAGCAGGGGCAAAAGTATGCCACGTTGATGGCGCAAAAGCAATGGTGGAAAGAGCAGGGGACAATCTCCGATTGTCAGGGCTTGAAGAAGGCATGAGATATATCATTGACGATTGTTTCAAGTTTTGCGAAAGAGAAAAAAGACGTGGAAGAAAGTACGATGCAATCATCCTTGACCCACCAAGTTTTGGCAGAGGTCCAAATGGCGAAAAATGGAAGATTGAAGAAGGCATTTCGGAACTTTGTGAACTTGTTGGCGACCTTCTCAGCGACAACCCACTTTTTGTGTGTTTGAACAGTTATACAACAGGATTGCAACCAACAGTCATGGCAAACATCTTGAAACTCACTTTGCCGGGCAATGCAAAAATAGAAGCCGATGAAATCGGCATAGCAACAAATGAAGGACTTGTGCTCCCACAAGGATGCACAGCCTTTGCAACCTTTTAGGAGAGATTATGAACTACAAAGACATAGACATTTTGTTTGAAGACAATCATCTTTTGGTGGTTTCAAAGCCCATCAACGTACCTGTGCAAGCAGACGAAAGTGGCGACATTGATATGCTGACAATGCTCAAGCAATACCTTGTTGAAAAATACAACAAGCCCGGCGAAGCATATCTTGGACTTGTCCACCGTCTTGACAGACCCACTGGTGGTGTTATGGTTTTTGCAAAGACATCCAAGGCAGCATCAAGACTCAGTGAGCAAATTCGCAATGGCGATGTTGAAAAGAAGTATCTTGCAGTCCTTGAAGGCACAACAAGAGAGCGCAGTGAAAAACTCACTTGCCACCTCAAAAAATTCCCTGCCGAAAACCTCGTCAGAGTTGTGCCCCCATTGACAGAAGGCTCAAAGTATGCCGAACTTGACTACAAACTTCTTGAAACAAAGGACAACACAAGCCTTGTGCAGGTCAATCTCATCACAGGCAGAGGACATCAAATCCGTGTCCAAATGGCAACAATGGGCAATCCTATCGTTGGCGACAGAAGATATGGCAATGGCGAAAAGTACGCACTTCCTTTGCATCTTTGGGCAAGCGAATTGAGATTCCAACACCCTGTTGGTGGACAACAATTGACATTCCGTGTCTATCCCCCCGAAATCGGTCTTTGGCAACACTACGATGTTGACAAATATCTGTCAATTACAATAAGAAACAGTTAAGACCTTCAAAAATTCCATTTTAAATGTCGAAAGTGGGATTTTGCCTTGATGTTGCTCTTGTGCAAATGTTGTTAAGAAATTGATATGGATTCGGTCCGTTCTGCAATGTGTCAAAAGGCAACAAAAAGGCATATACAATAATGGAGATTATGTATGGACAAAAAACCAGAAGCCCCCAAATTTTATTTGATATTGAGAATTGTTGCATTGTTGCTTATCCTTGTAGGCGTCACACTGGTGATCCTTGCTTGCACTGTTTTGACAACGGAGGAATGGTATGGAACTGAGCCTTCATTCGGTTGCTTGATACCCGGTGTCATAATGGTGTTTTTCAGTATCCCTACATTTATGTTTTCAATGGGACCTGTGTTCCACAAACTTCAAGTCAAAACTGAAAAATATATGCAAGAAGTCAGCAAAGAAGACCTTCAAGACATTGCAACAACCAGAGCAGAAATTGGCGCAGAAGCAACTGAAATCACTGCCAAAGCAATGGCAACAGGTGTCAAAGACGGACTTAGAGATACTAAGTTTTGCAAGCACTGTGGCGCAGAAATTGACAGAGATTCCAAGTTTTGCACCGAATGTGGTGGCGCACAATAACACATACAAACAGCAAAAAGAAAACGGCGAGAAATCGCCGTTTTTTTAATGTGTATATTCAGTTGTGTTGTATGACGGCGAGTAGTTTTCGGTGTCAAGTGAGTTGTAGAATTTTCTCATATAGCCGTATGATGAATAATCGTGTTCAAGATATTCTTCATCAAATCCCAATTTGGTGATTGCTTTTTTGAAGCGCAAGAGAGCATCGTCAAATCTTCTGAACAGAGTTCTCATCGGCACACCGTGTATGGCAGAAATTTCACCAAATGTTTTACCCTTGAAGCAGTGCAACTCTATGAGCAATCGGTGGCTGTCAGGAATGGCGTCTAAACCCTCGTTTACTATGTGGTAAAGGTTGACCATTTTGCGCTTTTCAACAATTAATTTCACCATTTTTTCGTAAAGTTGTTCATTTGTGATGCCATGAAGCAGGTGAACGCTTTTAAAACCTGAATTTACGCAATTTTCCACTCTAAAATCGATAGAATTTACGATTTTGGGTAAATGAGAATAAGCAACAATCAAAGTGTTGCTCCAGTTTTTGATCATTATTTAGTTGTTCCTCCGTGAAAATAAAAAAAATTTAAATTTCTACAATAAGAATACGATTAAAAAAGGGCAAAAGTCAACCCTTTATGCCAAAAATATTGAAAATAATTATTGAAAAAATAAATGCCACAAAAAATGCCAAAATCCCCTGTGAAATTTTGGGCAAAAACACGTCTTTTGCACTGCATTTACACTGTGAAAGAAAGTGGAAATTTTGTATGTTTACACATATGCCACCAAAGGTCACTGCAAAAGATGAAAGGGCAATCGCCAAGGGCTTGAAAGGTATGTTTCTTGCTTCCACCACGCCACGTGACATCTCAATCAAGGAGTAGGTTAGGCTTTTCGGGGCAGGTGGCAAGTCGCCAAAGAATGGCAACAGATTGAGAGTGTCAACAATAAGCCCAAAGAGCACAATATATCCACCCACCACAAGCATAGTTGACGTGGCTTTGACAACAGCATCTCCCACAAGGTTTTCATTATTATAGTTTTGCGCATGCACACGTGCATGCGCAGGCGAAGGGACAACCATACACGCCTTTGCACCGTTGTTGAGCGATGCTTCATACCTTTTGCTTGATTTGTTTATTATGCGCCACAAAATGCCGTTTAATAAGGTTGCAACGTAGTGCGAGCACAGGACAATGAACCCAATTTTGACATCACAAAACAATGCGCCACCCACTGTTGCAAGGATATATACAGGGCTTGCAGTTGATGAAAAAGGAACAAAATCCTTGGCTTCCTTTTCAGTTATCAACCCAAGAGAATACAATTCAAGGGTGGTGGCAGCCCCTGCGGGATAACCACAAATTAGTGACGAAAACAAGACGTATGCGCCATGCTTTGACACACCAAATAGTTTTCTTATGGGTGTTTGAAATGATTTTGAAATGTCGTCTATGATTGAGGTCTTTGCAAAGAGAGAAGACAAAAATGCAAAAGGAAACACTGCAGGGAGCACCGATGAAGCAAAAAGAGCAAGCCCTTTCTTTGCCGAGTTCAAATAATAGGTTGGAAATGATATGATGAGCAAAGCAAACACCAACAAAACAACTGGCAAAAGCCTATCCTTCAACTTGTCCAACACATCAAGTGGCTTGGAAACGGAGATTTTTCTTTTTTGTTTTGCAGTTTTTTCCACATAAAAAAATATGCCCACCACACTGAAAATATGTGATGAGCATATAAAATTGAAAACAATCGGTTAGAATTACGATTATTGTGAGCAGAGTTGCAACACTTTGTCGGCTTTAAGGTCAAGACGAACAAGGGGATACACAGGGGAGTCCTTTTCGCAATCGCTAGGCTTGTAGTAGAAATAACCATCTGCTTGAGAGAGGATGGGCAAGATTTTCTTGCGCTTGCTATCACGTATTGCAAGGATTGTTGTGTAGGGTTTTTCATCCTTTGCAAGTTGCACAAGTTGTTTTGTTATGCCAATAGTTGTGCAGGCGGCAATGCGCTTGATTGTTGAGCGAGTGTATCTTCTTGACGTAAGCCCCAAAAATTCCTCAAAGTTGTTGAAATCGGACTTGGAAATGCGATTTTCCATACCTTCGTGGATGTTTGTGATTTCTGCCAACTCCTCAGGTGTTTTTGTTTTGAGAGCATAGGTTGAGATTGTGCCGTACTTTTCCACGTCAACAGGCATATCCTCCGCCTTGACAAATTCAGGCACTGCCTTTGAAAAGTCTTCGCCTTGGTTTCTCAATTTTCTTATCTTTGTAGATGAGAGAATTGTGCGCTCATTGTCAGGGATACGTGGAATGTTGTGATAGTCCACTTTGTCGCCACACTTTGCCCCTGCCTTGATATATTCAACTGCAAGAATATTGTTGGGCATTTGAAGCATATTTGCAATGTCAGGGCGCACAAGATTCAATGCAAGTGAGCGAGATTTTGCCACAGAGTAGCCTTCGCTGAGGAATCCTTTGAGCATATTGGACATATCCTTTGATTCACTTGCCATAAACTCAGCCACCATACTAAGGTCATTGAGTTCTTCGGTTTCCGTGCCAAAGCAGAGAGTAAACTCTCCAAGCATAGACAATGTTTTCAGTGCACCTTCTGCAAAGAATTGTGCATTTGAAAGGGTATATACAGTGGGCAATTCAAGGACAACGTCTGCCCCTGCCTCAATGGCCCACTTTGCACGTGTATATTTGTCTGCAACGCAAATATCCCCACGTTCAGTAAAACTGCCACTCATGACAATGGCCAAAATATCTGCGCCAACTTCACGTTTTACCTTGCGGATTTGTTTGAGATGACCGTTGTGCAATGGATTGTATTCTGC
>JAZRGC010000143.1:0-5143 GCA_045643985.1 Clostridia bacterium | reverse complement strand
AGAAGAAGGGGAAGACGTGGTTGAAAGCACCAACCTTGCCGACCTTACAGATGAAGACAAAATGAAACTTCTCGAAGCATATTTGTCCAAGGCAAAGGAATCAAAAATTCCCACGGAAGATGTCGAAAGAAATGTGGATTTGAAGGAAGAAGATGATCAAAATAATTGACCTTAATTTTGAAACCATCGTCGAGTTTCAAAATGTAGAATAATATCCAACACTTTAGTGTTGAATGTGCAGAAAATAATCATACAACAAAAAAATCAATATCCATATTACAAAAGAAAATTGCTCAACATCGGGCAATTTTCTTTTTTTTCTGGCATTCTATTGGGTTGTCTATTTTTCGTCAAAAAATACTGTGTTTTATGTGATATTTTATGGAGTGAAGATATTGCAATTTGGGGGCTACTATGCTAAAATATATAAATAATAAATATAATAGGGGAATGTTTTATGCTTGCAAAAGTCAAAAGTTTTGCACTTGATGGCCTTGTCGGTTATGCAGTTGACGCCGAAATCGACATCAACAGTGGGCTTCCGGGCTACGAACTTGTGGGGCTTGCATCAACTGCAACAAAGGAGTCGAAGGAAAGAGTTCGCTCTGCATTGAAAAATAGTGGACTTTTGTACCCTATGAAGAAAATCACAGTCAATCTTGCTCCTGCAGACACCAAAAAGGAAGGCTCTCAATTTGATTTGCCAATTGCAGTGGGCATCCTTGCTGCAAGTGAGCAAATTGCAAGCAAAAAATATAAGGAGTTTGTTGTCATTGGTGAACTTGGTCTTGACGGCAGACTGCGCCACGTAAATGGCATAATGCCTTTGCTTCTCAGTGCCTATCAAGAAGGCGAAACCAAGTTTATCATCCCTGCAAGCAATGCAAAGGAAGCA
Source organism: Clostridia bacterium (assembly GCA_045643985.1). Lineage (GTDB taxonomy): Bacteria > Bacillota > Clostridia > Christensenellales > CAG-917 > RGIG4097. The sequence continues at coordinate 4,248 of JAZRGC010000143.1, read as the reverse complement.
AGTTTTATTGAAGGCATAGAAGTCTATGCAATGGAGCGTCTTCGTGACGTAGTGGATTTTCTCAGTGGAGTGGAGTATGCACCTGTTGCAACATCAAGTTTTTCATCCACTTGTCAAATTCATGGATATGGTGTCGATTTCAGCCACGTCAAAGGGCAGTCCGTTGCCAAAAGAGCCCTTGAAATTGCTGTAAGTGGTGGACACAACGTTCTTATGATAGGACCTCCCGGTGCAGGCAAAACAATGCTTGCCAAGTGTGTTCCATCAATTATGCCCGATATGTCCTTCCAAGAAGCAGTTGAAGTGACCAAGATACACTCGGTGTCAGGCATACTTGATGCGGGAGTGGGCATTGTGACAACACGTCCATTTCGCACCCCACACCACACAACCACAGTGCCTACACTTGTAGGTGGTGGCAACAAAGCAACCCCCGGTGAAGTGAGCCTTGCACACAACGGAGTTTTGTTCCTTGATGAAATGCCTGAGTACAGTCGCAAAGCCCTTGAAACACTTCGTCAACCAATAGAAGACAGACGTGTGACGGTGGCAAGAGTTGCAAGATCAGTTGAGTATCCTGCAAACTTTATGCTCATTGCCAGTATGAATCCTTGCCCCTGTGGCAACTATGGGTCAAGGACACAAGTGTGCAAATGCACCCCATCACAAATCCACAATTACATTTCAAAACTCAGTGGGCCTTTGCTTGACAGAATAGATCTTCAAATTGAAGTGGACAACATCCAATACGATGAGTTTAGGGGCAAAGAAATGCCTGAGTCATCAGCAGTGGTCAAAGCACGAATAAACAAGGTCCGTGAAATACAGGCAGAAAGATTCAAAAATGACGGCATTCGCACCAATGCAGAAATGACAAGTGCTCATCTTGAAAAGTATTGCGCCCTTGACAGCGATGGCGAAAGATTGCTTGAAAAGGCATTTGAAAGGCTCAATTTGTCTGCAAGAGGCACTACAAGGATTTTGAAAGTGGCAAGAACAATTGCAGACATAGAAGGCTCAGCCAATATCTTGGCAAAACACGTGGCAGAAGCCATTCAATACAGAGGCTTGGACCGAAAATATAACAGATAATGAACAAACACACTACAGAAACAAAAATTATCGTTGCATTGTCCCTTGTGGATGAGTTGTCTTTGAAAAAGAAAAGAGAACTCCTTTCTGCACTGCCAAATCCTGCCGATTGGATTCAGGAAAGGCACTCAGCAACTGTCGTCAAAATCCTTGGGGACAAGCACTCAACTGAGTTCAACACAAAATATGCAAACATAGACAGTTATCTTCAAGAGATGGAAAGGAATGAAGTCAGTTGGATAACCTTCTATGACGAAGAATATCCCGAGCAACTTCGTGAAATCTATGACTTTCCCCTTGTGCTATTTGCAAAGGGCAATACATCACTATTAAACAGCGATTGCATTGCCGTGGTTGGCACTCGTACACCCACAAGATACGGACAAAAGGTTGCAGACTCATTTACACGAGATTTTGCAAGAGCAGGCTTGACAATTGTTTCAGGCTTTGCAAGAGGGGTTGACAGCATTGCTCACAAAGCATGTGTCGTAACTGAATCCCCAACCATTGCAGTGTTTGCCTGTGGACTTGACACTTGTTATCCTGCAGAGCACAAAGGACTTTATGATAGCATACTTATTGCAGGTGGACTTATTGTCACGGAATACCCACTGGGCACAAAACCATTGCAATATCACTTTCCAGAAAGAAACAGAATCATATCAGGACTTTCAAGGGGAGTATTCCTTCCTGAAGCAACACTCAAAAGTGGATCATTGATTACAGCCCGATTGTCAATTGAACAGGGCAAGGAATTGTTTATAGTGCCGGGCAACATCAATTCGCCAGAAAGCGAAGGCACAAACAAACTTCTTCAAGAAATGCCCCATGCATTGGTCATCAGCACCGAAGACGTTTTGTCAAGATTGGGTGTGAGAGCCGTGTCAGTGGAAACTGAAGTTGTTGAACTGAATATATGTGAAACTTTGGTGGTGGAAGCACTCCATGACAGAGAACTTCATTTTGAAGAACTGCTGGAACTCACATCACTAAGCGCAGGAGAATTGAGCACAATGCTTATGAATCTTGAAATCAATGGAATAATTGAACATACAGGCGGAAATTATTACAGCCTGGCATAACAAGGAGATATAATGAAACTCATCATCGTTGAGTCCCCTCACAAGGCGACCACAATACAAAACTACCTAGGAAAAGCAGAATATACAGTGGAAGCATCAAAGGGACACGTGCGTGATTTGCCCACAAAAACGTTGGGCATAAACATTGATCACGATTTTGCACCTCAGTATGTCATCACACCTGAAAAGCAAAAAACAATAGACAAACTTCTCAAGGAAATCAAAAGCAAGAAATATGACGAAGTTTATCTTGCAACCGACCCGGACCGTGAGGGAGAAGCAATCAGTTGGCATCTTAAAGAGTGTCTTGGTCTTAAAAAAGACAAAATTCGTATCGAATTCAACGAAATTTCCAAGTCTGCAGTTTTGAAGGCTATGGAAAGCCCAAGAGAGATAGATGACAATCTTGTCAACAGTCAACAAGCAAGACGTGTTCTTGACAGACTTGTAGGTTACAAGATTTCCCCCATTCTTTCAAGACGTATCAAATCAGGCTCAAGTGCAGGTAGAGTTCAATCTGCAGCATTGAAGATGATTGTGGAACGTGAAAACGAAATCCGCAACTTCAAGCCCGAAGAATATTGGAATATGGCAGCAATGCTGTACAAGGAAGGGGACAAGCACACAAAGGGCAATCTCATCAAGGCAAATCTTCAAGAATTCAACAAAAAGAAAGTCAAAGTCAATTCTGGAGAAATGGCGGAGGAAATTGCATCTTTGATGCAAAATGCAACCTATGCAGTTGACACAGTAAAGAAAGGTGTGTCAGTGTCAAAGCCTGCACCTCCTTTTACCACTTCAACATTGCAACAAGAAGCCAACCACAAACTTGGCATGGCATCAGACAAGGCAATGCGCATTGCACAACAACTCTATGAAGGTGTCAACATTTCAGGAGAAGGACAACATGCACTTGTCACCTATATTAGAACAGACAGTGTTCGCATTTCACCTGAATTTGCATCAAAGACACTCTACTATATCAAGGACAAATTTGGCGCAGACTTTGCACCTGCACGTCCCAATGTCTATAAGACAAGCGAAAAGGCTCAAGACGCCCACGAAGCAATCAGACCTATTTCACTTGAGCGCACACCTGAGTCATTAAAGGACAAGGTTGACAAGGATGTGTATCGTTTGTATAAACTCATTTACGAGCGTTTCCTTGCATCACAAATGAAAAATGCAGAGTTTTACACAATGAACGTGCACATTATGGGCGAAGCAGATGACAAATCGCTTGGATTTGTTGTCAAAGGAAAGAGTGTCAAATTCAAAGGCTTTACAGCAGTCTATACAGCAACAAGTGACAAGGAAGAAGACAAGGACGAACTTGGCACAATGCCCGACCTTAAAGAAGGGGACAAGTTTGAACTTGAAAGTGTGTTCAAGGAACAAAAGTTTACAACACCTTCTGCAAGATACAATGATGCAACACTCATCAAAGCCCTTGAAGAAAACGGAATTGGCCGTCCTTCAACCTATGCATCAATCATCTCAGTCATTGCAAAGAGAGAGTACACTGAAAAACAAGGCAAATTCCTTGCACCAACACAACTTGGCGAAACAGTTTGTGTCTATATGCAAAACTTTTTCCCCACAGTTATGGACTTGTCATTTACAGCAAGACTTGAAACAAAACTTGACCTTGTGGCAGAAGGGGAAGAAGATTGGCAAAATCTTGTCAAAGTTTATTATAATCACCTTGCAAAATACATCGAATATGCATCAAAAACAGGTGGACCAAACCTTATGCCTCCCGTTGAAAGTGACGTTGTGTGCGACAAATGTGGCGCAAAAATGGTGATCAAAGACGGCAAACATGGCAAATTCCTTGCTTGCCCCAATTACCCCAAATGTAAAAACGTCAAAAACATTCACGAGCAAGTTGCAGTTTGCCCAAAATGTGGTGGCGCAGTTGAAAAGAGAATGAGCAAAACAGGCAAAGCCTTCTACGGTTGCTCAAATTATCCTACCTGTGACTTTGTCACAAGAACATTGCCAGCACCGCATCTTTGCCCCAAGTGCAACTCACTTATGAAAATAAGCAAAGGCAAGTATGAAACACTTTATG
>JAZRGC010000142.1:0-2089 GCA_045643985.1 Clostridia bacterium | reverse complement strand
GCTTGTGAAACTGCATTTTGTCCTGTTGTTGCATCAAGGACAAGGAACTTCCTGAAATCTGCTTCGGGCATTTCTCTTTCAACCACTCTGCAAATCTTCTTCAATTCGTTCATAAGATTGACTTTGTTGTGGAGTCTGCCAGCAGTGTCAACCAATATGTCGTCCGTGCCTTTTGCCTTTGCTGATGAGATTGCATCAAAGACAACCGCTGCAGGATCACTGCCTTCTCCGTGCTTGACAACACGGACTCCGGCACGTTGTCCCCACACTTCAAGTTGCTCACTTGCTGCGGCTCTAAACGTGTCTGCGGCCGCCACAACAACACTCTTGCCTTGCTCCTTAAACATATTGGCAAGTTTGCCTATTGCAGTGGTTTTGCCAACACCGTTTACACCTGACACAAGAAGCACCAAAGGATACTCGTATTCGTCAATATCGAACTTTATATCCCCAATTATGATGTCTTGAAGCAGTGATTGTGCATCTTCAGGGGTTTTTATCTTGGCTCTGAAAACTTCGTCACGGAGTTGCTCTATGACAGACTCTGCGGCAGTGATGCCCATATCTGCACCAAGGAGTGCTTCTTCAAGTCCGTCATAAAAATCATCATCCAATTGGCGAGCAGAAAAAGCGTAGAACAACTTCTTTTTGAAATTGTCGTTGGTCTTTTTCATGCCTGCTGCTATTTTTTGGAAAAACTTGGACTTCTCCTTCTTTTCCTTTTTTTCTTTTCTATCTTTTGCCATTATGCCTCCATTGCAAGACCATCGTCATTGCCGTCCATACCGGCTGTTGCCTTGACTGCATCTTCAAACTCGATTGCGACAATCTTTGTGACACCACGTTCTTCCATTGTGACACCAAAGATACTGTCTGCATGGCGCATTGTGGGCTTACGGTGGGTGATGACGATGAATTGTGTATAATCTGAGAACTTGGTGATGAATTCTGCAAAGAGGTTTGCATTTGATTCGTCAAGTGCTGCATCGATTTCGTCAAGCACACAGAAAGGCATTGGCTTCAAACTCAAAATTGAGAAAAGGATTGCAATTGCTGTGACTGCTCTTTCGCCACCTGAAAGCAATGAGATGTGCTTCAAGGATTTTCCGGGAGGTTGTGCATAGATTTCAATGCCTGCTTCTAAAGGATCGTTGGTTTCGGTTGTGTCAAGACGAAGTTCGCCTTTGCCTCCGCCAAACAACTTTGTGAAGACGTCCTTGAAGTTTTCTTGAATCTTTTCAAATGCACCAACAAACTTGCCTGTCATTTCAACTGTCAATTCTTCAATAATCTTGAGAATGTCGTTGTATGCTGCTTGGATGTCATCACGTTGCAAAGTTTGTTCTGCATGACGTCTTTCTGCTTCTTCCAAGTCTTGGACTGCAAGGGTGTTGACGTTGCCAAGACGTGAGATGTCCTTCTTCAAGTCGCTGATGAGTGTCTTTGCACCGTGGATTTCAAATGTTTCATCCTTGAATTCCAGTGCGCTTGTGTATGTGAGATCATATTCTTCAAGAACGTGCTCTTGGAGATGTCTGTTTTCATCATCAATACGTTCAAGCATACCTTCGTCACGGATTTTCTTTTCAGAAAGTGCGTTCTTTTCATCAAGCAACGTGTTCTTCATTGTGTCAAGCTCACGGATTCTGTCTGATGTTGTGCGTTTCTTTTCTGACAAGTTGCCGATTGACTCTTCAAGCTCTTTGATGCGTTTTAAGTCTGCATCTGAGAATGATGTCTTTTCAGGTGCATTCATTATGTTGTTCAGTTGTGATTCAACTGTTTTGATTTGTGCAATATAGTCAAGCTTTTCTTGTTCAAGAGCTTCTGCATCACGCTTGTGACGGAACATTTCTGCATCAAATGAGTCAAGTTCACTCTTTGTTTGTGTGATCTTGATGCGAAGGTTCATGACTTCTTCACTCAGTTGGTCACGTTCGCTCTTCTTTTCGCCAGATTCTGTCTTTTGGAGTGAAACGAGGGTGTCATATTCTTCCCCACGTGATTTGACAATGGCTTCCAGCTCATCAATTGATGAAAGCTTGTCGCCAAGCTCTTTGATGCGTTCCTTGACGATTTCATATTCGCC
>JAZRGC010000141.1:0-2969 GCA_045643985.1 Clostridia bacterium | reverse complement strand
CGCTTTGGCCTCCGACTTGACAGTATCTTTGATGTCCTTGCGATTTTTCTCTCTTATATCTGCACTTTCTCTCTTGCCAATTGCAAGGATAAGTTTGACATCTTTTGCTCTGTCTTCATCAAGGTCTATTGCCTTGCACACTTCTTTTCCGTTGAATGCACCAAGAATGCAACTGCCATATCCAAGGTCGGTGGCTTGATAGGTCATTGAAGCAATTGCAATGCCAATGTCGTTTTCAATGAAATCACGGCTTGTGATTTTCTTTGCAAATTTGTCAACAATTGATGCGCCATCTGCAACAATAACAATAAATGCTCCTGCTTTGTCAACAAATTTGTTGAAGCCCATAATCTTGATTGCCTCACGAAGTTCATCCTTCTTTTCGTGATGAACAATATAAAATTTCCAAGGTTGGGTGTTTCTTGCTGAGGGTGACATGCAACCTGCATGGATGATTGCATCCAAATCATTTCGCTCCACCATACCACCTGTGTATGCTCTGCAACTTTCTCTCTTTTCAACAAGTTCTCTAAAATTCATATCCATTCCTTCGCTCAAATGAGCAATGTTTGTTCTTGTCTTATTATAAGTCCTTTCCTGAATGTAGTCAATGCAAATTTTTGACGGCAAACCTCGGCAGTTTTGAAACACTCGGCATGTTTTCTCAAATCATCAACCTACAAGATGGCACAATTATTGAATTTTACTATTGACTTAATACTTATTTATAAGTATAATAAATACATATGAGCATTTTTGACGGAAAACTAGCAATCGAAGTGTCTTCTGCCAGTGGCATTGAAGCAGTCACCAAAAGGGAACTTTTGTCCCTTGGTTATACCCCCGGTGGCGCTGAAGCAGGCAGAATTCTTTTTGATGGAGATTGGACTGATGTCATCCGTGCAAATATGTTTCTTCGCACTGCAGGCAGAGTTCGCATTCTCGTTGGCGAATTTGATGCAGATGACTTTGACACTCTCTTTGAGAGTGTAAGGGCAATAAACTGGCAAGATATTCTTCCAAAAGATGCCAAAATCATTGTCACGGCAAAGAGCGTCAAGAGCAAGTTGTTTGCATTGAGCAGTCTTCAAAGCATATCAAAAAAGGCAATTGTCACTGCCCTATGCGACCACTACAAAGTGAACAAACTGCAAGAAGATGGCGCAGAATACTCAATTGAAATCGCACTGAATCTTGATCATGTCCGTGTCACTCTTGACACATCGGGCGCAGGACTGCACAAACGTGGCTATCGCACTTGGCTTGGTGAAGCACCCATACGAGAAACCCTTGCATCGGCAATCATTCAACTGTCAGTGTGGAATCCTGACCGACCACTTATTGACCCATTTTGTGGCAGTGGCACAATCCCCATTGAAGCGGCACTCATTGGATTGAATATTGCCCCCGGTATGAACAGAAGTTTCTCTTGCGAAAACTTTTCAAATGCGCCAAGTGTTCGTGATATTGTCCAAAAGGAAGCCGAGCAACTCGTCAATCGTGACAGAGAAATCCGCATAAGCGGATTTGACATCAATCCAGAAGCAATATCCCTTGCACTGCGCCATGCCGAAAAAGCAGGTGTACGTGACAAAATCCACTTGCAAGTCAACGATATGCGCAACCTTTCTTCAAGATTTTCTCACGGTGTGATTGTCACAAACCCACCCTATGGCGAAAGACTTTTGAAGGAAGCCGAATTGAAGGAACTTTATCGTGACTTTGGTCAAGTTTATGGCAAACTTGATGAGTGGTGCGCCTATGTCATCACATCATATCTTCCCTTTGAAAAATACTTTGGGAGACGTGCAACAAAAACAAGAAAACTGTACAACAGTGAACTTGAATGCAATCTCTTTCAATACCTTGCAAAGCCACCTAAAATGCGCTTTGACAGTGTGCACAAAAATCCTAAAATACTAAGATAATGAGAGCAGTAATCCAACGTACATTCCATAGTGCCCTTTATGTTGATGGTCAACTTATAAGCGAGATACCATCAGGGCTTACTATTTTCCTTGGAATTGAAAAGGGCGACACCGAAGCACAAGCAGACTACTTTGCAACCAAAATGGCAAAACTCCGTGTCTTCCGTGACGACAACGACAAGATGAATCTCAACATATTACAAGCAGGTGGAGAGATACTTCTTGTGTCACAATTCTCTCTTGCAGGCACTCTTGGCAAAGGCAGTGGAAATCGCCCTGACTTTGGACACGCAGAAGAGCCTGTGCGAGCAAAATATCTCTATGACTACATCACAGAAAAAATCCGTCAAGAAGGTGTGATTGTCAAAAATGGCGTCTTTGGCGCACATATGTACATCGAGCAACAACAAGACGGTCCATTATCATTTGTTTTTGAGTGCTAACGAAAAAAGCACAAACCCTATTTCTTGTTGTTGCGAGAACGTGCAACTTGCAATCGGGATCCCCACAAAAAGACATCGTATTTTTGCGGGGTATTCAACAAGACGGACCTTTGTCCTTCGTATTTGAGTGCTAACGAAAAGCGCAACAATCTATTGTTGTTGCGAGAACGCTCAAATGACAAAATCAAGGTTTTAACACATCAAAACAGTGTGATAAACATATTATAGCAACAAAAAAACAAAAATAAAAACCTAAAAGGGAGAAATTTATGGGTAAAAAAGCACCTAAAACTTTAGAGCCAGGCAGGCTCTCTGGTCGCAACCTTTGGGGATACTCAATGGGTGGTATTGGTCGTGACATGACTTATACTCTTGTCAACACCTTCCTTACATTGTTCATCCTTGCAACAAAGAGTTTGTCAACAGCAGAATATGCTGCAGTGGGCATCATCATCGTTGCTTGCAGAATCTTTGACGGCCTCAATGATCCTATCATGGGTATGCTCATTGAAAAGACACGTACAAAGTTTGGCAAGTTCAAACCTTGGATTATGGCTGGTATGCTCACCAACATCGTCATCGTTTTGTTGATGTTCTT
>JAZRGC010000140.1:0-13773 GCA_045643985.1 Clostridia bacterium | reverse complement strand
ATTGTTAGCCGTTTATGAAAGAATTTGGAAAATAAAAAAAACACGCAAAAGTGTGTGTTTTATTTTTTTTGATTTGTTGCGATTAATTTTGTTCGGGTTCAATTCTAAATATGAATTTTCTGCTCAAAATGTATTGATTGTCAAGGACGATAAACTCGTCATCAAATGATGTGAGAACACCCACTTGACCTTTGTATGTACCACGGATGCCGTTGACTGTCATTGCCAAAACACTCCAGACCTTGATTTTTTTGTGCAATAATGATTCCAATACCATATTATTTATATCTCCTTCTTTTTTATCGTCAAAAAGCAGTTCCCAAACAGGAACAATCACTTTTTCTGATGAATTATCGTTGTTTGATGAATTGCTGTTGTAGTTGTTGTCGCTCATAATGTTTTGTCAGTTTTCAAAGAATTTTCTTGTGAGAATGCTTGGGTTGTCAATATAGTTGCCTGTGGCTTCTGCCGACAACTCATCATATTTTGTGCCCACCATTTCCTTGGTTGAGTCATAGATGAAATAGGGCACAGGCTCGCCTGTATGAGAGCCAACTGCAATTGGTGTACGATGGTCGGGGAGCACCATAATTTTGAAGTCCGTCTTGCCTTTGAGCCCATTGTAGATGGGTGTCAAAATCTTTTCATCAATAAGTTCGATTGCTTTGATTTTGCCTTGCAAATCTCTTTGGTGACCACATTCGTCAGGGGCTTCAAGGTGGACGAAAACAAAGTCACAGTCATTGAGAAGGTCAAGGGCTGTTTGTGCTTTTCCGTCATAATTGGTGTTGAGAAGTCCTGTTGCACCATCCACCACAGGAGCACTCATCCCAGCCCCTTTTGCAATGCCTTTCAAGAGATCGACAGCAGAGATGATTGCGCCTTTCACACCATATTTTTTTTCAAATGATTCAAGTTGTGGTGCAGTGCCTTCTCCCCAAAACCAAATGTTGTTTGCTTTATTTTGACCAGATAAAGTACGTTTTTGGTTAATATTGTGATTTTCAAGGATTTCATTTGATGCCTTGATGAGCCCTGTCAACAAGCCTTCAAGACTGCCTTTTGGAAGATGCTCGCCAACTTGTTTTCCTGTGATGTTGTGGGGTGGTGTGAGAGTGAGATTTTTGATTGAATCCTTGCCTGCACCCTTCAACACAAGAAGATGACGATAACTGACTCCGGGATAGAATTTCACTTTGTCTGTGCCAAGTTTTTCTGCAATTTCCTGTATGAGAATTGCGCTGTCATCAGTGGAGATTTCTCCTGCCGAATAGTCAATCATGGTTTTGCTTTCAAAGGGGGTATCGCTTGAAAGGGTGACAAGGTTTGTGCGCAGTGCAATGTCATCTTCTTCAAGAGTTATGCCCATTGACAATGCTTCCAAGGGAGAGCGACCAGTGTAGCACTGGCTGACATCATATCCAAGGACTCCAAGGTTGGCGACATCACTGCCGGGCTTGAATCCGTCTGGGACAGTTTTTACAAGACCAACTTCTCCTTTGGATGAAAGAAGGTCCATCATAGGTTTTTTTGCAACGGTCAGTGGTGTTTTGCCATCGAGTTGATGGATGGGGTAGTCTGCCATGCCGTCACCAAGGATAATAACGTATTTCATATCGACCTGATTTCTATCTTTGCTTTAAAAAGCAACGTAATCTGGCGAAAATAAGCAAAATACTATCTTCGTCAATCAAATTTTATGTGTTTTTCTTGCATTTGTCAAACTTATGTGGTAAATTATCTTTGTATAAGTGTGCGCGCACTTGCCTTCGCATTATGCGCCTGCACAAAAAAAAGGACATTATGGCAAAGAAACAAAACCTTTCACTGACAAAACTCCCCCTTGGCTCAGTCCGTGCTGATGGCTGGCTTTTGAAGGAACTTCAACTTGTCAACGGTCTGCAAAAAAGGCTGGGGACAATTTCTGGTTTGACAGAAAACGGAGCAAGAGTGAAGGGCGAGGCACTTTCAAGATATGTACGTGGCTTGGTGTTGTTGTCTAGTGCCCTTGATGACAAACATCTTCTTGACAAGGCACAAAGCTATCTTCCTGCAGTCCTTGGGGCAAGAGATGGCGTGGATGTTGACTCCTTGGACAGAATCTTTGGCACAGACAAGATTGAGGGGCTCAAAGCAGTGTATGATTACTATCAGCTGACAGGAGATGAAGGCGCACTGCAAATCCTGCGCAAGTTTTTCAAAAACCAATTCAACACTTTCAGTGTTACACCATATTTTCATCATGCAAGGGCACGTCTTCTTGAAGAAATCCCTGCAATTGAAGCCGTATTCAAGGAAACGGATGCAGAGTGGCTTCACGATCTTGGGGAAAAACTCCGTGAAACCAGCAACGATTGGTTTAAGTTGGCATCAAACTTCAAATATACAGGCCCTGCAAGCAGATATATAAGCCCCTTTGCACTGAAAAAACTGAAAAAGCGCATTGATGGTGTTGTGCAAGACAATGGACAAGATCCTGCAACACAGTTGTCTGTTGACAAGGCAAATGCCGAGTGGAAAAGAAAATCGCATCAAGTTGTGGTTGAAACCGAAGGTGTCAACATTGCAAAGGCAATCAAATATCCTTGTGTTTGGGGCAAGTTTATTGGCGATGACGAGTTGAAAAATCACTCATTGAAGTTGCTGAATGCCCTTGACAAATATCACGGAAATATTTTTGGCACATTCAACTCAGATTTTCGTCTTGCAGGCAGATCTTCAAACCGTGGCATTGACGTGGAAACAGCCGTTGAAATGCTTGAATCCTTGGTGGATGTCTTGGCAGAAACAGGGGACAATGCAATTGCAGACCGTATTGAGCGCATAGCATTCAACCTTATTCCTTCTGTATTTGACGGAGTTGGGGCAGTTGAAGACGTTTTGACACCCAACCAAGTGGAAGCATCTTGCGATGTCAACGTGCACCTCAAGGAAAGTCAATATGGCAATGCTTACGTGTCAAGCAGATTGACAAAAGGCGCATTGTCAATGCTCTCGGCCTATCCCATCTTTATGCGTAGCCTTTGCTTTGAAAGAGATGGCGAATTGGATTTCAAATGCTATGCACCTTGCACCATTGACACTGTTGTTGACGGCAAGCGCATTCGCATAAAAGAAGACACAGGTTATCCTTTTAGAAACACAGTGCTTTTCAAGGTGGAAAGCGCAGAAGGCGACCCTGAATTGAAGATGAATTTCCGTGTGCCATATGGCACGTCAATGCAACTTGTTTCTGGTGGACACGTTGTGGCAACAGGCACGTCAGATATATCTGTCAATTGTGTCCTAAAAACAGGCTCAATATTCATGTTGAAATTGGACATTCCGTTGCTTGTAAAGGAAAATCGTGACAAGTCAGTGACCATGTCAAAAGGCAATCTCATCATGGCTTCCAAACTGGCAGATGAGATCAAAGAAACTGCATCATACAAAGGAGTTTACAAAGTCAAATTCCTGAAAAAGTGGACCTTTGCTCCTATTGTTGCCAAGAGAAAACATAATGGCGTAAGACGTCTATTTGACACAGAAGAAGTCATTGTAAACAACATTGTTGACAACCCATTCAACACACAAATGCCCCCCTTCGAATTGCGCATACGAAGCAAGAATGTCACTGACTGGGGCTATGACGGAAATGGGCTTGTGAAGATTCCAAAGAAGTTGGAATTCTCTGAAGAAAGTATGGCAAGATTGTACGTTCCATTTGGATGTACAAGAATAAGAATAAGTCAGTTCCCCAAATGTTTCAAGGGCTGACAAAACAACAAAAAAATAAACCGAATAAGGACGTGAATAGACATGAAAGCACTTGAAAGAACTTATCGTAAAAGTGAAAGAGTTGTGTCAAAAGCAAGGTTTACATATGTATTTTTCTTGCGTGAACTGCTGATTGCTGCAATATTGGGCGCTCTCATCGCCGTGTTGTACATCTATGCAGGGGACATTAACAAGGCAATTCGCAAGGATATCATCACAGAACAAATCCTCACATATATCACTGCTGGTTGTGCCGGCTTGGTGTTGATCCTTTGCATCTTTGAAGGCATTGCAAAATGGCAAAGAGAAGCAGTTGTCACTGACAGAAAATTTGCTGCACGTATTGGCATCATCAAGCGTCTTGACGTGCAAATGCCCCTTGACCAAATCAAGGAAGTCAAGGTGACACAAAACATCTTTGAAAGAATTTTCTGCTATGGCAAAGTCATCGTCATCGTTGACGCAATGGATCCCCTTGTCATCAAAGGTATCTGCTCCCCTTTGAGATTTGCTCAAAGCATCACAAGACAAAAGAACAGATATGAACATTCAAGTGGAAACAAGACTATGCAATTGGTCCTTGCACCCCACGGTCAAAAGAAAAGACAATACTAATTTTCAAAGAGTTTAATCGTAGAAAAAGGACAGGGAATCCTTGTCCTTTTCTTTTGCAAAAAAATGATTTTTCTTGCCAAAATCAGTTGGTTTCTTCGCAAAAAACAGATTGCTGTATCATCACTGAAAAGAGCACAAAAAAAGCATTGCAAGGGCAATGCTTTTTGTTTTTCATATTCGATTTGCAGTTTTTTTGCCCTGCTGTTTTTAGGGCTTTATTTGGGCTAGAACAATCCCCACGTGCCGAAGAATATATAACTTATAAGGCAAAGGAGCACTGCAACGGCAACTATGTGGACGAGATAGACACCAATGGCGTGTCTGCCAAGGAATGTGAATGGACGGTGCCAGCCACGGTCGAGTTTTGGCAACAGGCTTCTGCGCTTTGAGTAAAGCAATGGTTGAAGGAATGTGCCTGCAAAGAAGAATGATGCATAGGGCACAAGAGTGAACAAATCCCCGGGAGAAACCATGCCTTGTTGATAGAAAAGGCTGGGTGTGCCGTCAAAGTGCTTTCTTGGCCAAATCCAAAAGAGCCATTGGGGGGTTGTGGCAGGGGCTTTGTAGCAGAAATACAGCACTGCCACCAAAATTACAATAACCCCACTGACAATCATTTTGGCAATCTTGTTGTTTTTGACAACCAAGCAAATGATTGCCCACACAAGTATGCATACGGCATAGAAATGAAGCACACCAAAGGTGACAAGGAGAGTGCTGTCCATTGTTATGCTCAAAATGTAGGTGACAAGGGAGTATAATCCTGAAATCACGGCAAGAATCAAACCACGTTTAAGGTTGGACCTTGAAAATGAGCAGGATATGCCGGATATTGAGAAGAAAATGAACAATACAACAGGGTGACCAATTTCACGAAGGGCACTTTCGGCACAGTACCAGCGCATAAAATTGCAAAGTTTTGCGCCGAATTCGGTGCTCATTTCCATTCCTATCCAACCACCGTACCATGCAGGGCCAAATTCAGTGGCAAGCATAATGGCGATATGGTCAAAAAGCATAAGGAAAACACACAAACCACGAAGAAAATCGATTTCCCAAATCCTGCCTGCTGTTGACTTTTTTGCAAATCTATTTTTGAAGAATGCAACAAACTTGTTGTCTTTGCTTTCTTCTGTGCCCACAGGGGTTTCATCACAGATTTCGGCAGGGTTGCCATCTATGATGGCATTGTCCACTTCATCGGTGGCAGGGGAAATGACGGAGATGACTTCATCTTCGCTTGTTGGTGCTTGATTTTCTGCAAGATTGAGATTGTCTTTTGTTGACTTTACCATCTTTTGTCCTTACGTTTTTTATGCTCGGTGCTTACAAGGCGCAATCCACCGTCATATTCTTCGTACAAATCGTAACGATTTGAGTATTCATAGACGATGACACCGGGGTTGACTTTGCTTTTGTAGATTGTTGGTGCTTCGGGTGCGTTTCGTGACAGTTTTTGCGCCTTTCCATATTCCACCACTTTGGACTTGCCAAAATACTTCTTTAAAGGGGTTATGATGATGTTTTTCACTGCTTTGATCACCATAGCAATGCAGGACAGAGCAAAACCAAACATAAACAATCTGCCGTCAACATTTTGCTCAAATGGGTTGAAATCGAACACGAAATAGAGCACCACGCCGTAGATTGCATAGAGAATGGGAAAATAGAGCCCAAAGTAATAAATGAGCCGTCCAATAAATTCGCCAATATAGCCTAGGATCTTCATTGCAGACGATATGAATGCAGACAAAGTTCCACCGGCAATGCAACCACCTGTGCTTCCCATGGGGATAGAATAGCACAAAAAGGCATTGATGTCAACGTGGGCGCAAATCCTTGATTTGCGAAAAAGGGGGAAAGTGCCCCAAAAACCACTCAAATTGACTGAAAAAGTAAAGTGGGCATTGACTACACCCTGTACCTTTGGTACAATAAGCATAGGAGAAAAATTATGAACATCGTTCCAAAACCATTGAAAACAACACTGCTTGAAGGGGAAACAACTTTCAGTGCAGACACAAAAATTGTCAGTCCCATTGACGTCATTGTCAAGGAATTGAACTTTGTTGACTATGAAAAAGCAGTGGAAAACAGCGCAGTTTTTCAAATTGCAGACACCGAGTTTGATTACGAATTGATTGTTGACGGCAACATCAAGGTTTTGTCAAAGACAAACGAAGGGCTTTTTCACGGTGCAATGACCTTGAAACAGTTGGTGTTTGACGGATATTTTGAAGGTGTTGCAACTCTCAAAAACTGCCATATTCAAGACAAACCACGTTTTGAGTATCGCAGTTTTATGCTTGACATCGTCAGGCATTTCTTTGACAAAAGGGCAATCATCAAACTCATCGACATACTTTCACTTGTCAAAATAAACAATTTTCACTTGCATCTCAGCGACAATCAAGGCTATCGTCTTGAAAGCAATGTGTTTCCTGAACTCAATGAAAAAGCAAATGTAAGAAAGAGCACAAGGGGAGATGGGATTCCTGTTGGTGGCTATCTCACAAAGGCAGACGTCAAGGAAATCGTGGACTATGCAGGGGAAAGATTTGTCAATGTTGTGCCTGAAATCGACCTTCCGGGGCACACATTGTTTATGCTTGTTGCAAAGCCTGAAACAGGTTGCACAGGGGAGCAGTTCCAGTTGGCAGAAAGGTACGGAATTGACAACAGAATACTTTGTGCAGGCAATGAGGACAACTATGATGTCATTGCAAAACTTATTGCTGAAATTGCAGAAATGTTCCCGTCCAAGTACTTCCACATAGGTGGAGATGAAGTGCCAAAAACACAATGGCAACAGTGTGAAAAATGCAGTGCACTCATGTTGAAGGAAGGCTTTGAAAACTATGAACAATTGCAAGGATATTTCACAAATCGAGTGATAAACATACTAAAACAATACGATAAAACTGCGATTGTGTGGAATGAAGCATTGTATTCAAATATGCTTGACGACAGCGCAGTGTGTCAATATTGGGCAGATGGCAAGGGTGCAAATGCAGTGAGAAATGCATTGAAAAATGGCAGAAAAATGTTTGTGTCAAAAAACTTTCCGTACTATCTTGACTACCCTCACGGCATCAACAATTTGAAACGAGTGTACAAGTTTGAGCCATTGTCTTGCTTTGACGGACAAGGGGAAGAAAACATCCTTGGAGTGGAGTCACCACTTTGGACAGAGTGGGTGGCAGACGAAGAAAAACTCCATCATCAAGCATTTCCTAGGGCAATTGCAGTGGCTGAAACAGGATGGACAGAAAGGGACAATAAAAACTATAAGGATTTTGTTGAAAGACTATACAACGTACTTGGAATACTTGAAGCCTATGAGATTGGATATGAGCATCCAACAAAGGCAAATCCCAACATTTTCAAGGCACTTGGACAGGGATTGAAGTTTTTGTTTGCCATGCTTGACCTTGGAGATAGAAAGGCAGTGAAAAATGCCATTGATGCAGGGAAGGCAAGAAAGACAAAATAAACTGAAATCACCCATTTTGAGCACGAAAAAAACCGTGTATTTTAGGGCAGAAATTCAAGTGTAAATTTGGGTGTGTTTTGAGGCAAAAAATCGAGTGATTTTTGTCAATATTTTGCCCAAAAATTGACAGGCGAAATGGGACGAAACAATAGACGATATAATTAAGAAAATAAAAGGTGAAAACACTGCAAAAGGCAGTTGATTTTTCATTGTATTTTGGTGTGATATGAAGATTGAAAATTACAAAAATTTTGGCAAATGTGTTGTCTTTGAAAGGGCAGGTTTCAAGGCAATGGTCACAATCGACATTGGACCTAGAATCATCTATTACGGCACAGAGAATTTCAACTTCTTTTGTGAAGATATAGACCGAAACGTGTCCAAGGGTGGAGAGTTTTTTGACCAGGAATACAAGGCAGGCGAAACATGGTATTTGTATGGTGGCCACAGGGTTTGGAAATCTCCTGAGGACCTTTACACTTATACCCCCGACAACTATCCTGTCAACTATTCATTGTATGATGATTTTGCAGGAGAATTCAGGTGCTATGTGTCAAAACAATACATCCACAAACTTAAAGTGACAATTGACAAAAACGGCAGTTTAGTTGTCGAAAACGTCATACAAAGATGTGGTTTGCGCAAAAACTATCATGTTTGGGCCTTGACAGTTATGCGCAAAAACGGCATTTTGAGAGTGCCACTCAATGACAAAATTGACGACTTGAATCCTGTGCAAAATCTTGTTTATTGGCCATACGATGACGTGCGTGATGGCAGATTTTCATTGGCAGACGGACTGCTTACAGTGTGCCAAACTGACAACCCAAAACCCTTGAAATTGGGGCTTTATTCACAGAAACGAAGGGCATATTATACAGTGGGGGACAAGACCTTGAAGATCACTTGCGAAACACGTGACAACGGTGACAAATATCCTGATTTTGGATGCAATTTTGAAACCTACACCAACAATCATATCCTTGAAGTTGAGTGGCTAGGAAACGAAAATGCATGTGAAGAAGAATCCTCGATTATTGAGCGATTTGAAATCATCAAAACCCCTGAAATTTTTGATTGATTTTTGATAAAAAACAAAGAGATTTAAGGCGACAGAAACCATAAAATTCTGTCGCTTTTTTATGTAAATTTTGCTATGTTTTTGGTGCAGTTTTCGGTGTGATTTTTTGGTGATTTTCCCACGGATTTTTTTGTGATTTTTTGCTTTAATTTAGGGCGCTTTTTTTTGTGTGTGTTTACGATTTAATTTGTGTTGTTTTTGAAGGTGCTTTGCCTGCCGTTTACAGTTTTTTTATCAAAACAGGACAAAAAAGCAATCTTTCCAGAAAAAATGTTAAATTTTGTAAAAATTTGAAAAATGCAAAAAATTTCTTTTGCTTTGCAAACGTCAACTTGTTGTGGTCTAGAAAACCAAACAACACTATATGTGCCGTTTGTTGGTTGAAAAAAGCCAAAAATTGGAATGTTTACATAGTAAAAGTGCGCTGGCAAAAGTGGTGTTTTTCAAAATTCAGTCTTGACAACAGGGGCATAAGGTTGTAAAATCATACTGTATATTAGTCTGTGCAAGCATACGTGAGCGCGTATGTGAAGCAGGAGGAAATTTATGAAGAAACTCAAAATCGCACTACTTATCGTTTTGCTCATCAGTTTGGTGACCTGCATGTTTGCATGCAACGATACACCCATTGTGACACCGGATCCTATCATTCCTGTGCCACCAATTGGTGACGACCCTATTGTTGACGACACACCCACCGTGTCCACGGATGATGCTTGGAATGCATTGAAGAATGCTGCCCTTGCTGTCAATCCCGGAAGCAGTATCGTCAACTTTGACGTTGATCTCGGTCTTGACTACGGCAAGGACAAAACCGGCAACAACTTCGGTTTTAGACTTGCAGGCGCAATCGACACAGACTTCACTGACAACAGTGATGAATCTGAATTGCTGTTTGAAATGGTCAAGCAACCTATGGGCAGTGAGCAACAAACTCTGCTCGTGGGCTTGTACTACACAAGCGAAACCGTGGTCATGGACGTCACAGGACTCAAAGGACAAAATGGAGTTGGCAAGGGCAAGTATGTTGTAAGAACACAAGATATTGACCTGCCCAAACTTCTCACAGGCCTTGCAGAAGTCTATGAAGGCATTTCTGGTGGACAATCCATTGCAGAGATCATCTTTGACACAATCCTTGCAATTGACGTTGGCGAACTTATCCCCGAAGGCACATTGCCCATCAACATTCCCCTTGGAACAGTTGAAGAAATCATCAAAGGTTTGGTTTTTGCACAATCTGGCGCACAAATTCTCCCCCTTGAAGACGGTGGACAACGTATTGTCATACCCAGTGACTTGTCACTGATCATGTCACTTGTGCCTACAGTTGTCACAATGCTCCCCACATTCATCGGCGATTCAATTGACCTTGAACAAATTTACTCATTGGTCTTTGACTTGACCGGCATGGATCTCAACAAACTTGAACATCTCAAGGGTGCAACTCTTGATCTTGTTGCAGAAGTTGGGGCAGACGGCAAACTTGACGGCCTTGATATGGGAGTTGGCGTGGATTTTGAAAGTGACGGCAAAGATCCTGACTACGGCAAGTACTTTGCAGAAGTTGATTTGGGACTCCACATCAACAAGTTGGCATTCAATGAAAATGTCAATGTTGACGTTGAACAAGCCATGGCAGACAGAGGCATTGACATCTCATCTGCAACCGAATATTCACTTCTCACATTCAACCTTTCACTCGGTCTTAACATCAACACTCACGACAAGGAATTGACCCTTGACGGAATTTCACCTGCCTTTGGCACACTCCTCACAGGCCTTCTCAGCAGTTTCCTCCCTGATGATAGCCCCATTTGGACAATGCCTATCGGCATGAATGAACTTACATACGGACTGAAAGTCAACATTCAAGCAAGAATCAACACAAAAGACAACAGCAAGACAAACATCTTGGTTGAACTTTTGGACAATAACGGTGGAAACCGTGGCACAATCGTATATTCAGGCGAACAAGAAGCATTGTTTGTGGACCTTACAGGTCTTATGGGCACAGGCTCATTTGTGATCCCTGACATCAATCTCAACAAAATCATTGCAGATTTGATGGATGTCCTTGTTGACGAAGTCAAAAAGGCTCTTGAAGCAAACAAAGACAATGCCGAAGCACAAGCAATGGCAGACGAGATTGAACAAAAGATTGGCAATGGCGAAATTGCATATGCACTTTCATCAGCAACCAGCGAAGAACCAATCACAGACATCATCGCACTTGTCAGCGCAATCCTTGACAACTGCACACTTGTCAAAAACGGCAATATCTTCAACATCCAATCACTCAATATGTCCTTGACAGAAAGAGTGTTTGACTACATTTGGACAATGGTATTCACCGATGAAAACGGTGCATATACCGGCGAAAAACTCCCCATCAAAGCAGTTGATGTGGAATTTGTTGACATCGGCTTTGGTGAAGAAAAGGAACTTGCAATCAAAGTTTCAATCGGTGCAAATGAAGAAGTTGTGGCACTTGGCATTGATGCAAACTTGCAGTTTGGTTGGATCAAGAACGAGGAAGAATTCCTTGAAAAAGTGACAATCACAGACGAGCAAAGAGCACTCTACACAGAAATTGACCTTTCACAAGGACTCAACCTTGACACAATCCTTGGCGCACTCAACAACGTGTACGTTGGTCTTGCAGTGGAAGTTGACATCTATGCAATTGCAAGCAACCTTACCACAGCAGAATTTGCAAGCACAAACGAAGTGCTTGTTCAAGCACT
Organism: Clostridia bacterium; assembly: GCA_045643985.1. Lineage (GTDB taxonomy): Bacteria > Bacillota > Clostridia > Christensenellales > CAG-917 > RGIG4097. Next base: position 2,081 of record JAZRGC010000140.1, on the reverse strand, counting down.
TGTTGACTTTGCAGAAACAATCGACAAAGGTGCATTGCTTACAGTTGAAGCAAACATCGACCTTTCAAAACTCCTCAAAGATGGCGCATTTGACATCATGGGCTTGCTTGATGCATCAGTGCATATTTCACTTGCAGAAAGAGGCAGTGCAGAAAGCGCAATCGACTTGTGGCTCAACAATGGTATGCTCTATGTCCACACAGCAGACAGCATTGTTGATGGCATTGACATCTCAATCCCTGCAAAGGAACTCCTTCTTGATCTTGGTGTCCTTGGTGGCGAAAGTGAAGCAATGAGCGCAGAAGGCGAAACAGACGGCGCAGTGACAGATGATTCTATGAATCAAATCATCGCACTCGTTGCAAGTCTTGTTGGTGGTGTTGACGTTTCTGGCTCAGCAATCAACGTATATCTTGCAAGTGGCCTTGTTCAAACCCTCATTGGAATGCTCGGCATTGAATCAAATGAAGATTCATACGTTGCATTGACTGATGAAGAACTTGCTCTCTATGAAGCAGGCAACTTTGGCGAAAACGTTTTCATCAAAGATGAAAATGGAATGCTCCAACATGCAACAGGCGCATTTGATGCAAGTGAAACCTACTATAAACTTGCAGGAACACGTCTTGACATCGGTCTTGTTGACTCAACAATTGACGGTGGCATTCGTGTTTCATTCCTTGACGGCATCGATCTCACTGAACTTGGCATTGATGTCTATCTCAACTTTGACAACAAACTTGACGTGGATGTCAACATCGGCAACTTGAAGTTGGGCATCAACAGTGTTCCTGAAGATGCAAATCTTGATGTGCCCACAGACATTGACTTTGTCAATATTTTTGAAACACCCCACGTATTCCTTGGCATGAACCTTGGCATTAATGCTCAACTCAATGCAGGCAACACACCTCTTGGCAATGGTGGAGCATTGGTCTTTGAAGAAGAAATCAACCTTGGCTATGACGTGAGAGTGCAAGCATCTCTCGACCTTGATCCAATCCTTGATTGGCTCCTTGGCGCAGATGCAATCTACACAAACGGCAACGAAACACAAATTCTCATTGAAGTCATCGAAGACAAGAATGCAGTTGAAACATTTATGCTCGGTCTTTACTACGTAGATGGCAAACTTTATCTTGACGCATCACACTTTGGCGTTGAAAAGATTGCAATCGACATTGACCTTTTCGGCATAATCCTTGACCTTGTTCTTGGTGAAAATGCAGACGTTGAAATCAATCCTGACAATGCTGAAGCATTGGCATCAGCAGAGGAAATGTCATTTGATGGCACAAAGTTTGACTTGGCACTCCTTGCAGCACTCCGTATCGGCAACGAAAAGGTTAGACTTGAAATCCTTCAAGGCATTGTTGAAGCACTTTGGGACGTTGCAGGCATCAATATTGCAATCATCGATGCAGCAATGGAAATCTCATGGGCAGAAAACAGCGATATGGTCGGTGTTGAAATTGTCGGCAAGGACCAAAACAACGTCCAAACAGGCAGTGCAAAACTTTCAGTGTCAGCACCCGAACTTAAAATTACACACGAAATCGTTGACATCGTGCCTTATGGCAAGACAGCAAACAATGCACACGAAGATTTTATCTTCGATGGCAGAGAAGATGGTTATGCTCTCATCAAACTCATCGACTTTGAAGATGGCAACCTTGCTGTTGTGCTTGAACAAGTTTATGTTGAACTCAATATGACAATCGACCTTGAAGCAGCCAATGACGTTGATTCATGGCCTGTTGGACAATGGGTTTCAATTCTCCTTGGCGAAAGTGAAGAAGGCATTGCAGGATTCCTTGAACAAATCCTTCTTGCATTCGACATCGATACAACAGTTGAAAAATATCTTGGTGTCAAGGTGGCAGCAATGCTCCGTTTCAACACAGAAAACCTTCTTGACATCGACTATATCCTTGCACACTCAGACATCGCAATCGAACTTTACGATGGTGTCTATGAACAAGTCAAAGACATTCCTGAGGCAAGAATCTTTGCAATTACACTCCTTTGTGATGACACCAACGCACCCCCAGTAGCCGCCACAAGCACACTTTATCTTGATG
>JAZRGC010000139.1:0-1547 GCA_045643985.1 Clostridia bacterium | reverse complement strand
ATTGTGCTGAGATACTTTTTGACCCCACGAATTGATGCAATGCCTTCTCCTGTAAGATAAATTGGTCCATACGCCCACAGTTTGATGCCTGATTGCTCATAAATATCATAAATGATTTCTGCAAACAAATCAAGTTTTGATTTGACCACTTCTGATGCATCTGCACCATAAATGTTTTGTTCGCCATCCCCAACAAGCACGGAATTTTCTTGATATGTGAGATTGAGATCAACAAGTTCCCTTGCTCTTTCTGCAAGTTCAAAGTCAATATCGAGTGCTTCGCACATGTCTCCAGATATATGACCACCACCAAGGGAGAATGATCTCATAACTTCGACACCTTCGCCCCTGCCAATAATGACAGACGATGAGATGTATCCAATGTCAACAAGCATATATGGCTCATCACGTTCTTCTTTTTCAAACAATGTGATTCCTTCTGCCCATGCAGTTGAAATGTATTTCACATCTTTGAATCCAAGTGATGCAACAATCTCATCAAAAAATCTTACAAAACTCTTTTCACAAAGAATGTATGAGATTGTGCCGATAACCCTTGATGCCACAAGACCTCTTACGTCACGATACAACTTGTCAGATGTGTTGACTTGGAACGAAATGGGCGAACTGTTTATAAGCGCATAATTGCTTCCTTCAAATGTATCGCCTTTTTTCAAGAGAAAATCTATGTCTGCATCTATTACTCTGCGCTCTCTATCCAATGTGATTACAACTTCTTTTTTTACTACAGTTGTAAATTCAGCAGGCACGCCAATATAAATACGCTTTGAGCGTGACTCTGCACCAAGCATCGCTTCTTTCAAAACCGATATGGCAACGCTTCTTGTATCATCAGCATCAAACCATTCGCCTTGCTCATAGCCTGAATGCTCTTTTTCAACCACCGACTTTATGCAAAAGACGCTTTGAGCCTTCTTCGTGCCAACAATAGCACTGATAAGGCGCGAACTTACGTCCAACACAGCGATGTCTTTGGTAAAAATATTTGCCATAAATCCCCTTACTGCTCGCACGTACGTAGCACGTGCACGCATACGTTATATGATTCTAATACTAATTATATAGTATAATGGAAATATGTCAAGAATTTTTAAGCATATTTTGCAATTTTTTAATATTTTTTAATTTACAAAGTAAATTAAAGTATTTTTCTAGTGATTTTAGCACCCAATTTGGCAAACATTTCTTCCATTCTCTCATAACCACGATCAATATACTCCACTCCTTTGACCATAGTTGTGCCTTTTGCTTTGAGCCCTGCAACCACAAGTCCTGCACCACCTCGCAAATCTGTTGCTTCAACCTCTGCGCCATATAGTTGGGCACCTTTGACGTGAGCGCAATCTCCTACAATGTGCACTTTTGCTCCCATTTTTTCCAACTCTTTTACATATGAAAACCTGTTTTCAAAAACATTTTCTTCAATAATACAATTGCCCAATCCACCACACATAACTGCTGTTGCAATCGGTTGTAAATCTGTTGGAAATTTTGGGTATGGCCCACTGGATATATCAAAGACATCA
>JAZRGC010000138.1:0-2330 GCA_045643985.1 Clostridia bacterium | reverse complement strand
AAGGATGAGGACATGGGCATCAAATACAAGGCTTGCCTTATATTCGTCATAATCATAATAGGGTTGATCGCCTTGGGTTTGTGCAGTTGCGCCACTGTGACCATAGTTGTTGACACAATAGCCATCGCCAAGAAGATCATCAAGTTGTTTTGGATAATTTTTGTTGCCGTAATCTGAAACTCCAAAGCCGTAGGTGATGCTGTCGCCAACGCAAGCAATTTTCATATCGCCCTCCTCGGGTTTGTCATAAAAGTGAAAGCCGGACCAACCTGTCACATAAGTGCCAACCAAAACTGCAGTTGCGCCAATGACCACGAGGACGATGCAAGAGATGGCAAGTGCCAAAATTTGATTTTTGTTCAATTTTTTCATAACAAAACACCTTCAAAATTGTTTTGAACATTATAACACTTATTATATTGTTGGTCAACAGTACAACAATATTAATGGTTGGATTGCAAGTGGTTTACAACAAAATGATGAAAAATATTTATTTTTTTAATTCAACCGAATAGAACTACTAAAACTTGAAATATTTTTTGCTTTGGCAATATGATAGAATGACGGTTTTTCCTCTGGAAAATGGCTGTTTGAAAATTAGGTCTTTTCAAATGATATTTTTTGTTGTATAATATTGGCTAGAAGCCAATATAAACGCTTTTGAAATGAAAATACAAAATCACCCAATATGGAGAAAAATTATGAGAATGTACGACATCATCAAAAAGAAACGTGACGGTCTTGCTCTCACCGAGCAGGAAATCCATTTTTTCATTGACGGCTACGTCAAAGGCGAAATCCCAGATTATCAAGCAGCAGCATTTTTGATGGCTGTTTACTACAAGGGTATGAATCTTGACGAAACAAGAGCCTTGACTTTTGCAGTTCGTGACAGTGGTGTCACTCTTGACTTTTCCAACATTGATGGCATAAGAGTTGACAAGCACTCAACTGGTGGTGTTGGCGACAAGACAAGCCTTGTTGTTGCACCTATTGTTGCATCACTTGGTGTCAAGGTTGCCAAGATGAGTGGACGTGGTCTTGGACACACAGGTGGCACAATTGACAAACTTGAAGCCATTCCCGGATTCCAAACAGACCTTAGCGAAGAAGAATTCATCTCAATCGTCAATGATTTGGGTGTTTGTATTGTTGGTCAATCACACGAACTTGCCCCTGCAGACAAAAAGTTGTACGCACTCCGTGACGTAACTGCAACAGTTGACTGTTTGCCCCTTATCGTATCATCAATTATGGGCAAAAAACTTGCAGCAGACGATGATTGCATCGTCCTTGACGTCAAGACAGGCAGTGGCGCATTCTGCAAGACAGTTGAAGAAAGTGTACGTCTTGCAAGTGTCATGGTTGACATCGGCAAGAGCGCAGGCAAAAAGATGCTTGCTCTCATCACAGATATGGACAGACCTCTTGGCGCAAACATCGGCAACAGCCTTGAAGTCATTGAAGCAATCAACACACTGAGAGGCAATGGCCCTGAGGACTTCACCGAAGTTTGCATTATCCTTGCAACCAATATGATCTATCTTGCAGGCAAAGGCACAATGGAAGAATGCGAAGCAATGGTCAAAAAGGCAATTGCAGACGGCTCAGCCCTTGAAACTCTTGCAAAGATGGTCAAGGCACAACATGGCGACAATAGCGTCATCTACAATCCCGAACTTTTCCCCAAAGCAAAATATAGCCGTGAAATCAAGGCAGACAAGAGTGGATACATTGTCCGTGTTGACACCGAAGGATATGGCATTGCATCACTCCTTCTTGGCGCAGGCAGAAACACAAAGGAAGAATCAATCGATTTCAGCGCAGGCATCACACTTGTGAAGAAGACAGGCGACAAAGTTGAAAAGGGTGATGTCATTGCAATCATGTACACCAACGATGAAAATCGCTTTGGCAGTGCAATTGATAGATTTATGAAATCAACTGAAATCGGTGCAGAAAAACCTGAGGACAGACCTCTTGTGTTTGAAAGGGTTGAATAATGGCAAAGTTATATTTCAAGTTTGGAGCAATGGGCTCATCAAAGAGTGCACAAGCACTGATCACAAAGTTTAACTACGAAGAACGTGGGATGAAAGTCCTTTTGTTGAAACCATCAACAGACAATCGTGATGGTGCAACTATCGTTCGTTCACGTATTGGTCTTACTGCCGAAGCAGTGACTGTTGGTGAATCTGTTGACCTTTATGAACTTTATAGATGCGACCACGGCGAATGTGATGTAATCATTGTTGACGAGTGTCAATTTTTGCACCCCGATCAAGTTGATCAACTGAGCAGAGTTGTCATGGACTGCAATGTGCCTGTCC
>JAZRGC010000137.1:0-2929 GCA_045643985.1 Clostridia bacterium | reverse complement strand
AGGTCATCAACTGCATCAAGAAGATATATAAGTCTGCCAAGGTTATATGTGAATTGGTCAATGTCATCGTCAGTTTCCACAAGAAGTTTGGTCATATCTCTCATGACAACTGCCGTGCAATCTGCCACCATATCAATGGATGATGAGTTTTCCTTTTCCAGTTGACTTAGACGGCCAAATTCCCTTTTCATCAGTGCATCAACTTCTGGAAGTCGCTTTGTTGCGGCCTTTTTTCTCAAATTAAGCCGCCACTTTATTGGCAAACGAGATTTTCTGCCGTCTGCAACGTCATCCACTATGTTGTAATATGTGAGAAGCACTGCAATGTCTGCCACTTTCAAGGACAAGTCGTCCACCTCAATCATGGGTTTCTTCTTGCAGTTGAATGGGCAAACCTTTGTTTCAATCTTCGGCTCAATGTCGGCAATAGTGTGAAGAAGCACGCTATAAAATGTCACATCATAATTGGTGCAAAGACGTGTCAAAGGACCACCTGTTTTGCCAAGTGCTCTGCAAAGCCCACAGTAGTAACCCTGAAAGACCTTGAAATCCTTGATGTACATATTCTCTTTGTCAGGAATGACGTATCCAAACATATCTTGCCTTTATTATTTACAAAAAATCTGTTTTAATTAGATTTCTCTAGCAAATGTAATCAAAACGTGAACCCACCAATAACTCCAATATGTAACCGTGACCACTTCCCACCCTTGTCTTGCCATATCGTTCATAATGCGTTCTGCATCTTGTTCATTTTTTGCTTTTATTACTCTATATTCTTTCATCGTTTGCTCCTACCTTTTAAGTTGTGTTATTTAGGTTGAACAAATCCCACTTTGCGATAGACCTTTGAGAGTGTCTTGTTTGCAAGATATCTTGCAGTGTCTGCGCCCTTCTTCATAATGTCTTCAAGATAGTCCTTGTTCTTCATATAGTAGTCATATTTTTCTTGGATAGGCTTCAAGTATTCAACAACACTTTCGCCAACCTTCAACTTGAAGTCTGCATATGATGCGCCAGCAAATTCCTTTTCGGCATCTTCAATGGTTGTGCCATTAAAGACGGAATAGATTGTGAGAAGGTTGCTTATGCCGGGCTTGTCTTCTCTAAATACGATGTCGTGATCACAGTCAGTGACTGCACGCTTAAACTTGCTCATAATCACGTCTGCCTTGTCAAGAAGGAACACAACACCACCTGCATTGTCATCAGTCTTGCCCATTTTGCTCATAGGGTCAAGCAGGTTGGCAATCTTTGCGCCTTGTTTGGGGAAAATTCCGTCAGGCACAACAAATGTGGGTGAATACTTTGAGTTGAAACGTTGTGCAATATCTCTTGCAAGTTCAAGATGTTGCTTTTGGTCCTTGCCGATGGGCACGTAGTCTGTTTGATAAAGAAGAATGTCTGCTGCCATCAATGTGGGATATGCAAAAAGTCCAAGGTTGATGTTTTCAGGGTGCTTCAAACTCTTGTCCTTGAATTGTGTCATTCTGCTTGCTTCGCCAAATTGAGTGTTGCAGTTCAAAACCCATGCAAGTTCTGCATGTTGAGGCACGTGTGATTGCACAAACAACACTGACTTTTCAGGGTCAAGACCGATTGCAAGGAACAATGCCATAAAGTCATAAGTGCGTTTTCTAAGATCTGCAGGCACGTTGTCAACAGTGATTGAGTGCATATCTGCAATGGTGTAAATACACTTGTACTCATCTTGCAATCTTATCATATTTTTCAGTGCGCCAATATAGTTGCCAAGTTGCAGATCACCTGTTGGTTTCAATGCACTGTAAACTATCTTATTTGACTGAATAGGTGTTTTATCTACATTATTTTCCATAATCAACCTCTTGTTGTGTCAAGAGCAAAATCAAGCACTGCTTGTTTTACGTCTTCGATTTTCACAACTTTTTTGTGTATGATTTTCTTTTCGTTGAGATAGTAAAGTTCGCCAGGGCAATCCATTCCACTTTCATTTTGGAGTTTGAGCATTGCCTTGAAAGCGTCTTTTTCCGTCTTGCCTGTCAATGCTTCAAGGACATCAACAGGGAATTTGTAGGGGCTTGCAGTTGACACAATAATTGTTGTTGTGTCGTCTTCGGTGTCAATTGAATAATCATTGTAAACACTGCCTGCAACTGCCGTGTGTGGGTCAAATGTTACGTCATCAAGGTCAAAGTAATTTTGTATTGCCTCTTTTGTTTCGGTTTCATCTGCCCAACCTGCTTCAAATATGCTGTTCCTCAAAAGATTGATGTCAAAGGCAAACTCGCCTTTTTCTTTAAGGTCGACATAAATCTTCTTCATAAGTTCGCAATCTCTGCCTGAAAGTTCAAACAAAAGTCTTTCAAGATTGGATGACACAAGGATGTCCATTGAAGGAGATGAAGTCTTGTAGAAATTTCTATTGACTGAATATTTGCCTTCGTTGAAGAAATCTGTGAGAACGTTGTTGGCATTTGATGCGATGATCAACTTGCCAATGGGCAATCCCATTCTATAAGCGTAGTAGCCTGCAAGGATATTGCCAAAGTTGCCTGTGGGTACAACAAAGTTGATTTTGTCGCCATTTTCAATTTCGCCACAAGCCACAAGGTCTGCATATGACGAGATATAATATGCAATTTGTGGTGCAAGTCTGCCCCAGTTGATGGAGTTTGCTGATGACATTGCTCTGCCTGTGGATTTAAGGTTTGCCTTCAAGCCTTCATCAACAAACATTTCCTTCACTGCTCTTTGAGCATCGTCAAAGTTGCCAAGGATTCCAACAACAGAAAGATTGTTTCCTTCCTGTGTTGACATCTGCAAAAATTGCATATCACTGACTCCATGACGTGGGAAGAAAACCACAACCTCAGTGCCGTCAACATCTTTGAATCCTTCAAGGGCTGCCTTGCCTGTGTCACCACTTGTTGCAACAAGAACAAGAGTT
>JAZRGC010000136.1:0-2585 GCA_045643985.1 Clostridia bacterium | reverse complement strand
CGATCCGACTTAGAAGCCATTGAAACCATCGAGCACGTTGAGTGGCTCAATCAAAGATTTGGTGGCAACTTCTGTTGGTGCTCTGATGAGTATTATCTCATTGCAGGACGCACTTTGCCAAGCACAGATTTTTATGGCAGTTTTGACCAAATTGAAAATGGTGTCGGGCTTGTTGCAGACTTCATTTCCAATCTTGACTACTCCCTTGAAGAAACCAAAACTTCAACATTAAGTGGCAAAGCAACCTTGATCACAGGCAAGTCATTTGCCCCTGTCCTTGAAAAGGAAAAGAGCAAGATTGAAGCAAAACTTGGACTTAATCTGTCGGTTTTGTCTGTGTCAAATGCCTTTTTTGGCGAGAGTGTCACAGTTGCAGGGCTTGTAGTCGGCAAAGATATTTTGGAACAAGCCAAGGATATTGACACAGATGTGTACCTTGTCCCTGGCAATATGCTTCGTGAATTTACTTCAACATTCCTTGATGACACAACTGTTGAACAACTTGAAAAGCAACTTGAAAAACCTGTCATTGTTGTGGCACACAACGGTGCAGACTTAGTGATAAAATTAGAAGAATTTTTTAAGGTAGAAAAATGAGCGTAAAACCTTTGATTGCCGTTGTCGGCAGACCTAATGTAGGAAAATCAACCCTGTTCAATCGCCTTGTTGGCGAGCGTATTTCCATTGTTGAAAATACCCCCGGTGTCACTCGTGACAGAGTGTATCGTGATGTTGAGTGGTGTGGCAAAGTCTTTACAATGATTGACACAGGTGGATTGGAACTTAAAAGCGAAGACGAAATGTGGTCACACATCCGTGCCCAAGTTGAAATTGCCGTTGAAGCAGCAGATGCAGTTGTGTATGTTGTTGACGGAAAGACAGGGCTCACTCTTGACGATGAAACCATCACAGCATTCCTTCGTAAGTCAGACAAACCAGTGATTCTTGCAGTCAACAAACTTGACAACAATGAAACACATATGCTGTATGATTTCTATGCCCTTGGCTTTGGCGAGCCTTATGGCATTTCAGCAGAGCAAGGCAAAGGTCTTGGCGACCTTCTTGATGCAATTGTCGAAACTGTTGACGCAGTGCCTCACGAAGAAGAACCTGACAGATTGAAGATTGCAATCGTTGGCAAGCCTAACGCAGGCAAGAGTTCACTCACCAACAAACTTCTTGGCTACAATCGTTGCATAGTCAGTGACATTGCAGGCACAACAAGAGATGCAATCGACACAGCCCTTGACATTGGCGATGACAAATATCTCATCATCGACACAGCAGGCATGCGCAAGAAGAAAGCAGTTGCAGATGGCGAAGATGTCGAAAGATATTCAGTCATCCGTGCAATCCTTGCCATACGTAGAGCAGACGTTGTTGTTATGGTGTGCGATTCAACCGAAGGTATGACCGAGCAAGACGTAAAAATTGCAGGTCTTGTCCACGAAGAAGGCAAGCCTTCAGTCATAGTGATGAACAAGTGGGACATCGTTGAAAAGGATACATACACAATTGAGATGTTTGAAAGAAAACTCCGTGAAGATTTAAAGTTTATGGACTACTACAAATCACTCTACATCTCAGCCAAAACAGGCAAGAGAGCAGACGCAGTTTTGCCTGCATGCAAAGAGGTTGTTGCATCTGCAAGAAGACGTATCCAAACAGGACTTCTCAACGAAGTTTTGACCGAAGCAATTCGCATCAGCGAGCCTCCTGCACGTCTTGGCAGAAAGTTGAAGATTTATTTCATCACACAAGTTTCAGTGACACCTCCCACATTTGTTATCAAAGTCAACGATCCTGAACTTATGCACTTCAGTTACAAGAGATACATCGAAAATGCTTTGCGAAAAAGTTTTGACTTCAAGGGCACTCCCATTCGTATATTGATAAGGAAGAACAGTGAAGACTGAGGTCAAAAAGGAATTTATGGATTACAATCAAATTGAACAAGATCAACTGTTAAACCTGCTGAATGAGGAGCGTAAAGTCTTCAAAAGGTTGCAAAAAGCCGACAAGCCCGTTGATATGACAAGAGGCAGACCCGAAACTTCTCAGTTGGATATAGCAATGCCAATGCTTGAAAATGCAGGTGGATATGACTACACTGCAGACGGTGTTGATTACAGAAATTATGGTGGGCTTTTGGGCATCAAATCGGCAAGAGAACTCTTTGCCGATGTTTTCGGTTGCAAAACCGAGGAAGTCATTGTGGCAGACGGCAGTTCACTTGACTTGATGTACACTGTGATGCAGTTTGCAATGCAATTTGGCATCCTTGGCTCAACTCCTTGGAATCAGTTGAAGAAGGTCAAATTCATATGCTTGACACCGGGCTATGACCGTCACTTTGCCATATGCGAGCACTTTGGCATCGAGATGATTGCAGTGCGCCTTCGTGATGACGGTCCAGATATGGACATCATTGAAAACCTTGTCCGTGACGATGAGTCCGTCAAGGGTATTTGGTGTGTGCCAAAATACAGCAATCCCTCAGGCGTAACCTATTCAGACAAAGTAGTAGAACGTCTTGCAACAATGAAGACTGCCGCCAAGGATTTTCGCATATTCTGGGACAATGC
>JAZRGC010000135.1:0-8921 GCA_045643985.1 Clostridia bacterium | reverse complement strand
CGCCAGTCGCTGGTGGTCCACTCAAAATTCACCAAGCGACAAGTGGCATAATGAGTGGTATATCCTTAATGTGCGAATGTTGAGTGTGTCCCCTTTGCGCAAGCAAATGAGGGGAAACACGTGAGGAAGGGGTGGTTATTCACTTGATATGTTCGCACTCAGTCAAATTTATAAAAAAAAGCAGACCCTACTTGGTCTGCTTTTTGATAGGCGCTAAATAGCGCAGTTTTTATTCAAGGTCTTTCCAAAGTGACTTGTAAACATCCTCATGGTATTGAATGTTTTCGGTGTTGACAATGCCAAATTCATTTGCGACTTGGCTATATTTGTCTGCCTTCATACCATCTTCAAGCGCTGTACGGACTTGTTCACCAACTGTGATGCAATCTTCAAGGGTCTTGCCATATGAAACGATATAGTTCATAGGAAGGACGCCTGCGCCATCTGCATCTGTTGTGAGAGTGATGAGTTCTTCACTGAGAGTGCCGTCTTCGTTTTCAACGATGCCGTATGCTGTGTTGTCCCATGCTTTGTATGAGCAGAGCAAGACAAAGATGCCTGCATATGCATTGGATGTGTTGCCACTTTCGATGAAACTGTCTGCCACTGTGTAGAAGTTGCCTTCGGTTGCTGTGCCGTCAATTGAGTATGCGCCGGTGCCATTCTTGATAAGGCCACGTGCAAGATCTGTGAATGCTGCAAGATAACTGCTGTCTTCGCCTTCGGGTGTGATGAGATAGCCAAGGCCACCGTTGTTTGATGATGTGGTTGTCATGCCAGTGTCATCGCCAACAAGATATACCCATGCAGTTGCAACTTGGTTGAGCCAGTAGATGCTTTCGATGTGTGTCATTTCGCCACTTGCAACATAACCCTTGACTGCTTCAAAACTGTTGAAGATTTGTTCCACGATGCCGTTTGCGCCAAGTGCAGGAACTTCTTCAAGGAGATATGCCATTGTGGGGCATTCCACTGCGCCATATGTGATTTCCCATTGACCTTCTTCATTCTTGCCGAATTTGACAAGGTTGGTGTAATCATTTTCTGCATTGTATTTTGTGCCTGCAACATTGTAGGGGTTGCTGGGATCTGTCATAGGATCAACCATCTTTTCTGCAATGTCTTTGTCTGCACTGTCAATTTTGTCGTCACCATTGTAGTCAACATCTGCATCTGCATCGTAGTCGGGGTTTGAAACACTGACCATCATTTCACTGATCTTTTGATCACGGATTGCGATGATGTTTTCTGTGGGCATTGTGCCTGCTTTTACAAGGTCAACAAGATCATCAATGTCATCTTGGCTCATCTTGAGAAGGATGTTGACAACATAGCCATAACCACTGTTGTTTTCATCAACTGTGACTTTGTGGAAGTATGTTGTTGCACGTGCGCTTGAAAGTGCAGTTGCAAATGCTGTGTCGTTGACACTGAATGCTTCACGATTGTCGTTGACGAGTTTTTCAAATCTTGCTTCAACTGCTGCCTTGTCAACTTCAACAAGGTTGCCTACGTATCTTTCAAGTTTTTCGACAAGGAGTGTCTTCATTTGGCTTTCAAGATAGTAATCATAGTCACGGAAGTTTGACTTGAGGTTTTCTTGGAGTTTTGCAATGCCTCTGTCAACGTATTTTGCAAAATCTTCATCAGGAATGTTTGATTCGATTTCAAGTTCTTCTTCCTTATCCTTGATGCTCTTGATGAATTCTGCATCAAAGAACTTGTGTTCAAGGACGATTGACTCATCATTGTTGTCTGCATCGTAGTCGTCTTCTTCAACTTCTTCGGGCATTTCTGCTCTAGGAGCACGATAGTCAACCCACTTTGCATAAAGTGTGATGTTGCTGTCAACTTTGGTGCTGAAATCAAATTTGTCGCCATATTCGCCACTTTCACTGCCGTCTTGTGTGTACCAGCCATAGAATGACTTGTTGGCAAGTGTGGGTGCTGTGGGTTCAGTTGCCTTTGTGCCCTTTTGAATCTTTTGTGTTTCAACAGCACTGCCGTCAAATGTTTCAAACTTTACTTTGACAGGGTCGGTGACTTCCACTTTTTCATCTTCTTCATCAACTTTGCCTTCGTTGTAAACGTCATCGATGAACAATCCATCAATGATTGATGCAAGTGAGTGAAGCATATCGTGGTTGGTGTTTTCGATTGCTTTGTTGATTTCGCTTCTTGTGAGAAGGTCTTCAATCTTTGTGGTTTCGGGGATTGAGCCAGCAGGAAGCAAACCTTGTTTCATATAATCTTCAAGGATGTATTCCTTTGCGAAAAGAACAAGAAGTTCACGTTGAGCAAGTGACTTCAAAATGTAGTCTGCTGCTTGTTGATAACTCATGCCATAGTAGTAAACGTAGGAATATGCATAAGCATTGAAACTTGCAGTAAGTTCGCCTTTTGTGACGTGAGCAACTTGGTTGCCATAGGTTACTGTTGCAACGATTTGCTTTGCATCTCTTTCTTCGTTTCTCTTGAAAATTTCATCGCAGCCAACAAGTGATCCCATTGCGAAAACGAGAACCATAATGAGTGCCATTGCGATAACAAGTCTTTTTTTCATATAAAACTCCGTTTAGGGTATTATTTTACAATAGTATTAACATTATACACACATACGCCCACTCACGCAAGCGTTTTTTTGTCTTTGGACAATTTTCCATTGCAAAACCACACAAAAATCAACAAAAAAATCGGCGTTTTCTGCCGATTTTCTTTGCGATTTGGCTTCTTATTTTTGCTTTTTACTGCGTTCTAAATGGATATATTGCCTGTTTTGTGTGCAAAATCCATCAATCTCCAACTGCCATAAAGAAATCAATGAGTTTGTCAATTTTTTCTTCGGGAGATTTATCTCTAATGTTGAAAACAAGGTTTGGTGGTATGGTGCTTGTCAGCACTGCTTCCCCTGAATACACTGACACTGCTCTCATAATATTTTCGTTTTTGAACACGTTTGAATCTTCAAACACAACACCTGCCCCAAGTTTGTTGACAGTAATTTTGGTCACATCGTAGCCTCTTGCCATATTTTTGACAAGGGATATATTGATGAGGTTTTTCAGTGGTTTCGGGCAAGGTCCAAAGACGTCAGTGAGTTCCTTGACAAGTTCATCCCTTTGACCAATGGTTGCAACACCTGCAATACGCTTGTATATGCGCATCTTATCTCTGCCACTGACATATCCTTCGTGGATAAATGCAGGAGCATCAATCTTCATGTCAATCTCACGGATTTCCTTGTGAGGCACACCTGTGCGCAATTCTTCAACTGCTTCATTGAGAAGTTGGATGTACATTTCATAACCAACCTTTTCAATGTGTCCGTGTTGCTCTGCCCCAAGAATGTTGCCTGCGCCACGGATGCTCAAATCGCTCAGTGCCACCTTGAATCCACTGCCAATTTCTGTGTTGTCAATGAGTGCTTGCAATCTCTTGTCGGCATCTTCTGTGAGAGTGCCGTTTTCAGGCAATGTAAAATAAGCATGGGCGAGTGCGCCACGTCTGCCAACTCTGCCACGAAGTTGATATAGTTGCGACAATCCAAAGTGCCCTGCATTGAGCACCACCAAAGTGTTGGCATCGGGCAAGTCTATGCCGTTTTCAATGATTGTGGTTGAAATGAGCACATCATACTGCTTGTCATAGAATGCTGCCATTCTCTTTTCAAGTTCGGTTGGTTGCATTTGTCCGTGAGCAGTGATGACACGGATATCCCCAAGCATACTCCTAAGATGACTTGCATATATGTCAAGGCCTTCAATATCGTTGAGCAATATGAGTGTTTGACCTTGTCTTGCACATTCTCGCACAATGGCATCCTTCACAAGTGTGTCGCTGTATGGTGTGACATAAGTTTGCACGGGCAATCTTCCAACAGGTGCAGTTTCAAGGACAGAAATATCACGTATGCCTGTCAGTGCCATATTCAACGTACGTGGAATAGGAGTTGCGGACAGTGTCAACACGTTCATTTTTGGATATTTTTCCTTCAACTTTTCCTTGTGGTTGACACCAAATCTTTGTTCTTCGTCAAGGACAAGCAAACCTAAATCGTGGAAATGCACTTTGTCCCCAAGGACTTTGTGTGTTGCAACAACCATGTGCAACGTGCCTTCTTCAAGACGGTGCAAGGTTTCGGCATTTTCTGCCCCTGTTTGAAGTCTTGTGAGAAGCGCCAAATCTATACCGAATTCTTGAAGCCTCGGTTTGAGATTTTCATAGTGTTGTCTTGCAAGGATTGTTGTGGGAGCAATGAGCACTGCTTGTTTTCCGTCAAGGACTGTCTTGAACATCGCCCTGAATGCAACTTCGGTTTTGCCAAAACCAACGTCCCCAACAAGCAATCTGTCCATAATCTTGCCCATTTCCATATCCCTTTTGATGTCGGCAATTGCCTTCAATTGGTCAGGGGTTTCTTCGTATGGGAAAGCATCTTCAAATTCCTTTTGCCAAACTGTGTCTTCGGCATATCTAAAACCTTCCTGCTTTTCTCGCTTGGCATATATTTCAAGAAGGTTGACAGCAAGTTTTTTGGCAGATTGACGGACTTTTTCCTTTTCTCTTTCAAACTCCTTGCCACCAATTTTGTTGAGCCTTGGATGCTCCTCGCCAACAAATTTCTGCAAGTTGTCCGTTTGATCACTTGCCACATACAAAGTGTCGCCATCACGATATTTGAGCACTATGAATTCCTTTTCAAAGTCCCCAATTGTCATTATGGTTGTGCCATGGCATACACCAACGCCATGGACCTTATGCACTACATAATCCCCCGGTTTTGGTGCGATAAACTGCTGTTTCGGTGCAAAAATAGTGTTTCCACGTTGTTTGCCAACGCATTCGCTGACACCTACAACAAGGATTTTCAAGTCAGGATAACAAAATCCGTTTTCGATGGTCAATGGTGTGCACACAACACCGGGTGCGCTGTCAAAATCCACATTGCCATCAAAACTGAATGTGGCATACACATCGCCATCAACAAGGCTCTTTGCCACTGCCCTTGCCTTTTCTTCACTGCCACAAGCAAGAAGCACTTTGTAGCCATATTTCAAAAACTCTCGCATATCCCCAAATATGCTTCCTGCATCAAGATAGTACTTGGTCACAGGCAAACATCTAGGCTCGATGAGAGTGGTAGGCTCAAACATAGGGTTTGAAAGTGCCAATGCAGTGAAACTGACTTTTCTGCGCAAAAGCAGTTGTCGCTTTACTTCATTGAGATTGATGACTGCATTTGTATGACTGGGCAAAACTTCGCCATCTTCAAGGAGATGTTTCAGTCTGCCACCAAATTCTTTTCCTAATATATTGATTTTTTCGTGGCAAGGCTTTGGCTCGTCAATGATGACAACACTAGGAAGCCCCTGTTTTTCTGCCACGTAATCTACAAGGTCAAACACTGTGACAAACTCATCATCGCAAAGTGCCACAGCCCAAATAAATTCACTGTCAAGGACGCCTTCCTTGACTTTTTCAGGATTGACCTTGGATTTTTCACCAAGTGCAGTGAGTTTTTCCTTCAAAACTTCGGCAAAATCCCCATCGACAATCAAATCTCCATTGGGTGGAATGCTCAAAGAGTTGTAGGTGCACACCGACACCATTTCTTCAAGGTTGATATGCTTGATTTCTTCAACCATTTCATCAAAGAAATCCACTCTATAAGCATTGCCATCTGCAGAATATACGTCAACAATGTCCCCACGGAGAGCAAAATCTCCAATTTCGCTTATGGCATTCACCCTTGTATAGCCTGCCTTTGCAAGATTGTCTGCAAAAACACTGGGCGCAATAAAATCTTCAACACTGACCTTGCAAGTGTAGTTGTCAAAAAGTTGTGGATTTGAAAACTTTTGCACAAGTCCATCTGCAGACACAACCAAAATTTTGTTTCTGCCTGAAATATAAGACGTCAGTGCCGTGAGCCTTTCTCTCTCCACAATTTTTGATGTGCCACCACGGTATATCAGTGAGTCATCTTTGTGTGGCAAATATACTGCACAATCCTTTTCGTATGAGTTGAGTTTTTTTGTCACTGCTTTTGCTTGCAAGGCATCTGCTGTGATATACAACTTTGTGCCGGGGATTGTGTATGCAAGATGTGCCTTTGCACCTTCGCTTATTCGCAATATGGAAATCGCCGACAGTTTGCTGTCGACGATGCGCTTGTCACCAAGCCGTGCAAGTTTTGCCAACTTGTCACCAAGATGAATTGGACACAAATAATTGGGGATCATTTTCTTCTGTTGAGCACTTCTTCAATACGTTGTATATCTTTGCCTGCAATGAGATCTTTCACTGCATCAACACTTGCATTTATGCCTTCTTCCAATATGGGCTTTTTGTCATAATCGACCTTTGAAAGCACCAAATCGATGAGTTGAACATCTTTTTGTGCAAGTTCGTCAGTTTTCATACCAATACGTATGCGCTTGAAATCCGTCCTTCCAAGCATGCCGACAATACTGCGCATGCCGTTGTGTGAGCCTGCACTGCCGTCCTCTCTCATACGTGTTTTTCCAAGGGGCAAATCGGCGTCATCATATATGACAACAAGTTCGTCAGCAACATCAACACGATATTTTTTGACAAGGGCTTTCACTGCATTTCCTGACAAATTCATATAGGTGTCAGGCTTGGCAAGGACAAATTGTGTGCCTTGATATGTGCCTTCTGCCACGTGTGAATCTGTGGCTTTTTGGTTGACAAATTTGATGCGCAAATCCTTTGCCAGTTTGTCAACTGTCATAAAGCCAATGTTGTGATATGTGCTTTTGTACTTCATTCCGGGATTGCCCAGACCTACGATAAGATACATACTGCCCTCTTTGTGTATTGAAAATAATTGATTTATTTTGGTTTGATTTCCTTGTTTTCTTGTCGCACCCTGCCAATTACAAATCCATTGTCCGTTGTGTCTTTTGTGACTGTTGTGCCTGCTGCGATATAGGTGTTATCCCCCACTTTCAATGGAGCAACAAGATTGACGTTTGCCCCAATAAACACGCCCTTTCCAACAGTTGTGCGATGTTTCTTTTTGCCGTCATAGTTGCAAAACACACTGCCACACCCAATGTTGGTCTTTTCGCCCACAACAGCATCGCCTACGTAGGCAAGGTGTGCACACTTGACTCCTTGACACAATGTGGAATTTTTCACTTCCACAAAGTCGCCAATGCGACAATCATCATTTATGTCAGCATCACGAAGGCGTGCAAAAGGCCCCACCGTGGAATTTTCACCTACATGAGATGAAACAAGATGGGAGCAAGTGATATGTGCATTGTGCTCTATGACACAATCTTGAAGGTTGCTGTTGTCTATGACTGCCCCTGACTTGACACAAGTATTTCCACCAATGGTCAACGGAGCACAAAGGGTTGCGCCACTTTCGATTTCAACAGTGTCATCAATGTGGAATTCTGTCCCTTTCATCACAACTCCGTCTTGAATAAGACGGGCAACAACTTTCTCTCGTAGAGTATTATACACCAAATTGTAGTTTTTTGCACCCCCAAGTTGCAAAAAGACTTCATCTTCTACAAAAAAAGTGTTGCGCCCTTTCTTTGTCTGCAACATAAATCCATTGTCATCACTGCCAAAAACAACTCGTCCTGCGCCTTTGTGCAATGCAGTTTCAAGCAATCTAACAATATATTTTTTTGTGACAAGGGGCATATCAAGAGACAAAACTGCCCGAGGCACGTGACTTTCATCAATGGATGAAAAATCTTTGACAATTTCATAATCACACCCATCAAATTCTCTCAAAATCCATTCTTTTGCACTTCTTCCAAGGATAATTGTGTCCTGACAATCACTTTCAACAAAATAAATCTTCAAAGTTTTCATACCTCAATATATGCACACCTCCCTTTCCGTTGCCCTTGAATTGTGTAGTTAATTGCAGTTTTTTGTTTCATATGTACCGTGAGATTATTGTATATTGACACAAGTAGGTTGGTATGTTAACATTTTATTGATGTATCAATAACAACTGCTTTTTCAAAAAAACTCAATTTATCAAAATTATGAAACTTAAAAAAACTAAAAAGACAGAACACACAATCGAAACAAACGAGAATATATGTGAAAAGTATCAAAAATTTTTCACCGAAAGTTCTATAAGGCAAATGAAAAATTGTGAAAAATTTTTCGCCAATAAGGAAGTCAGCAAGATAATAATAGATGAGTTTAAATACAAAGATGCCGACCCCATTGACGCCTTGCATATTGCTTGTTGCCAAATTATGATTGCAATCGCAAATGCCGACCAAAACTTCTCAAAAGAAGAAGAGGACTTGATCTATCAAGTCACTGGGATTGACGTTGACCCTGAAAAAGCAAAGGACTTTGCTTGCAACTATTTTGTCAACGGAGAGGGTGTTCCATTAATTGTTGGATATGCTTGTTTCATTGAACAATATTATCTTCGCACAGAGGGCCGTGAAACAAATGCTGTCCGTGGGGTTGAATTGCTTTTTGAACGCATCATCTCTGCGACAGCTGGTGCCGATGGCAAACATAGCATTCTTGAAACGCTTCGCCGTTTTGACGTAACAAAAGGAATAAAAAAGTTTTTAGAGGACTATCGATGCACAAAGAAAGCAGGCTATCTCGTTTGGGCATTTGGAGTGCAATAAACAAAAATAAAAAACGGCAAAATCACTGCCGTTTTTCTTTGCCCACAACTTGTATCCCTTAAATGTTTATTTTTACACAAACAGGATTTTATATACACATTTTTAGTGTATGAACTTGCTCTTTTGCAATCATTGACAAAATATAATATTAAGATGAGTGACACAAATCACATGACAAAATCAATCGCCAAATAGCAAGGTATCACTTATATTTAAACATCCAACCTTGATATATGAACTTGAAAAATGGGATACGGATGTATAACAAGAAAG
>JAZRGC010000134.1:0-3190 GCA_045643985.1 Clostridia bacterium | reverse complement strand
CTTCATAGCTTTCGCCATCTTCTGATTGTCTATATTTCAAACTGCTGCGACCACAATTTGCACAATTGAATGTGTCAAATTTGTGTCCACTTGGTTCGACAATTTTTTGTGGCTCGATTGTAATGCCACATACGTTGCAATATTTGCCTGCTGTAAGACCAGTTGTTGTGCAAGTTGCAGGTGTTGCTTGACCTGCTACGATAAAGTGCATTTCAACCACTTCTTGGGCAACCAAAACTTCGTTACAAACTGAGCAGTGTTTGCCCTCAGTGAGTCCTGTTGTTGTGCAGGTTTGTGCAACTGCTTTATCAACCACTTCGGTGTGACCAAGAGGTGCAACAGGTTGAGGCGCAGCAGTTGCCTTGAAGCATTTGCTGCAATATTTTCCCTCGGTCAAACCGGGGGTGGTGCAGGTGGCTTCAACTGCTTCTTCAATGATGATATTGTGTCTGCACATGTCATCGCATGCGACCATTGTCAATGCCAATGCAATGAGCAAAACAAACATAATGATTGATGTAATCTTTTTCATAATTCCTTTCCTTTCAGTTTGCTGATGTGTAAGGCAACTGTGCTTTTTGATCCTGTTTGTAATAAATTTTGTTGAATCTCAATTCTTGCAGTCTGTGCACCGATCCACAAGTCGGATTTCTTGATTTTATTGTACACCAGACTTGCAAAAAGTGGGCTCTACCAACACAGGAATCACTCTCGGAATGCGAGAATTTGGGTTATTTTTGGGTTATTTCGGCTTATTTTTCAGTGAAATTGCCCAAAATCAAGGGGTTTTGATATTTTTTTAAGGATTTTTCAAAAAAACCACCTTTTAATATTTTGGGATATACTAGGTGGCTATTTTTTGTGTTTTATGCTTGTGTATTTGTTTCTTTTTGTTGGAGAAATCTTTCAAGTTTCTTCTTTTCAAGGGCAAGATATATCCACTTGACGGGGGGCAAAATTGTCATCAGCACTCTTGCAAAAACAAAGAGTTTTGATGGGTTGACTTTCTTCTTTCCCTTTTCAAGTCCTTTGACCATACGTCTTGCCACAACCTTGGGGCTTTGCACTGGGAAAGGTCTTTCGGTGATTTTTCTTGCACTGCCTTCGGTTGCTTTTTTGAAGAATCCTGTGTCTGTTGCAATGGGATAAAGGCAAGTGAGTTTGACGTTTTTGGGTATCTCCATTTGCAGTCCTTCTTGGAAGCCATTCATTGCAAATTTTGATGCGCTATATATGGTGTAGCCGGGCACTGCCATTGTGCCGATTGCTGACACTGTGATGGCAAATTGTCCACTTCTTCCATTCAAGTATTCGACATATTTGGAGTAAGAATAGATGGGAGAAAAGACGTTGGTTTCAAACATCCTTTCCACTCTCTCCCAATTGGTGTAGTCAAACAGTTCATAGTAGGGATAGCCGGCATTGGCATAGAAGATGTCAATCTCTCCAAGGACTTCAATTGCCCTTTCAAAAATAAGGTCAACGTTTTCCTTTGTGGACACGTCCATGACCATAGGCACAACCTTGTCCTTGTCGAAGGTGTCAAGATTGTCGGTGTGCAAATCCACTGCCAAAATCTTGTTGTCGCCTTGCACTAAAAGTTTCAAGACTTCAAGGCCGATGCCACTGTTTGCTCCTGTAAGGACTATTTTTTTGCCGTTTATCATAGGTTTCTCCTGACGCTATTTTTTGATGTTTGATATATGTGTTTGTTTATATATTCTTTATACTTAATCTCTAAGGGTGGTTGCAAGGGCTGTTGCTTTTGCCATAAGTTGCTCCACTGTGCCGTTGTTGTGGATGATGATGTCTGCGCACTTTTTCAACCGTCTTGTGGGCACTTGCACGGACATAATTTCCTTGG
The DNA here is from genome assembly GCA_045643985.1 of Clostridia bacterium. Lineage (GTDB taxonomy): Bacteria > Bacillota > Clostridia > Christensenellales > CAG-917 > RGIG4097. The sequence goes on along the minus strand of JAZRGC010000134.1, from coordinate 1,326 downwards.
CTCTTTTCTTTGACACTCCCCTGCCTTCAAGACGTTTCAATCTCAAACACTTTCTTGTGTCCACCATAATCACTTTGTCGAAGGTGTCAAGGATGCCACTCTCCAATGCAAGGGGCAATTCAACTGCCAAATTGTCGGCTGTTGTTTCCATAATTTTGCCTACGATAAGTGGGTGGGATATGTTGTTGAGTTGTTGCAGTTTGTCGTAACTTCCAAAGACTACTGCGCCAAGAGTTGATTTTGTGATTGTGCCGTCAATGACTGCCTCTGGAAAGTTGAGTTTCAGTGTGTCAAGATAACTTTCATCGCTCCACAATTGGGCATTGATTTTGTCGGCAGACAACGTGACATAGCCTGCCTTTTCAAAGGCAAGCATAACTTCACTTTTGCCACTTCCTATTCCACCGATGACTGCGATTTTCATATCAAATTTTTACAACTCTGCCCAGTTTTCTCCAACAACTGCTTCGGCAACAAGGGGCACATTGAGTGCCATTGCCTTTTCCATTTCTTCTTGAAGGATTGTCTTCACTTCTTCGATTTCGTTTTCGTATGCATCTATTATCAATTCATCGTGGACTTGAAGAATCATCTTTGACTTCAATGGTGCAAGGCGTCTTTCGACACCAAGCATTGCCACTTTGATTATGTCTGCGGCTGAGCCTTGCAAGGGCGTATTTTTTGCCATACGTTGGGCTGCACTGCGCACAAGATAGTTGCTGGCAGTCAGGTCGGCAAGGTTTCTACGTCTGCCAAGAAGGGTTGTGCTGTATCCCCTTTCGGTTGCTTCGGCAACGTTTCGGTCAAGATAGTCCTTGACTGTGGGATATTTGTCAAAATATCTTTCAATAAACTCCTTGGCACGATAGTTGGATATGCCAAGTTGCTCGGCAAGGCCAAAGTCGCTCATACCATAGATGATGCCAAAGTTGACTGCTTTTGCATCTCGGCGCATTTGGTCGGTGACTTCTTCAACAGGCACTCCAAAAATTTGTGATGCCGTGGTTGCATGGACGTCTATGCCGTTGTTGTATGCTCCAAGCAAAATCTCGTCCTTGCTGAAATGCGCAAGAAGTCTAAGTTCGATTTGACTGTAATCGGCTGACACCAACTTGCAACCTTTTGAAGGTATGAATGCACGCTTGATGTCCTTTGACTCCTCACTGCGCACAGGTATGTTTTGAAGGTTGGGATTGGCTGATGACAATCTGCCTGTTTGTGTGATGCATTGATTGAATTCGGTGTGTATTCTGCCCCTGTTGACAAGAGGTTGAAGCCCGACAATATAGGTGGAAAGAAGTTTTGAGTAGTGCCTGAAATCAAGGA
>JAZRGC010000133.1:0-10312 GCA_045643985.1 Clostridia bacterium | reverse complement strand
TTTTGCCATCATATATCCTGCAACAGGGCTGTCAATTCCGCCACTGAGAAGCATCATTCCTTTGCCTGAACAACCAACAGGAAGACCACCTGCCCCCATAATAACCTTTGAATAAACAAATGAATAACCATTTTCGCGCATATCCACCATAAATTCGTAGTCATGTCTTTCAAGTGAAACCTTAAAGCGAACTGTTTGCAAGATAACTCCTGCAAGTTCGCCTGCAATTTCAAATGATTTCATAGGTATGCGCTTGTCTGCACGTTTGACTGTCACACGGAAGGTAGGCTTTGCAAGTGTGTTTTCATCATTTATTTCTTTTGCAAGAGTTTTCAGTGCATCCTTAATTTCTATGAAATTACCTTCAAAGTTTGTGGGCACTTTTGTAGCAAATGAAAGCGAATATATGCCAAATACACATTTGAGTCTTTCCATTATTTCGTATCCATCGTCTTCTGAAAAGTCTTCAATAAAATATCTTGCTTGCGCACGGACAAATTTATAGTCATAGCCTTCAAGTGCTGCCTTGATGTTTCTTATAAGAAGGTTTTCAAAATAATCTCTGTTTTTTCCTTTAAGGAAAATTTCGCCGTATCTTATGATAATTACGTTGTTCATATATTCTCCATTTTTGGCTGAGCCAATGATTTTCTACTTTCGCGCAAAGTCCTTGAGGACTTTGACTTCTTCAACAATCTTTTCCACAACAAAATCAATGTCGCTTTCATCACAATCGTTGCCGATGCTAAAACGTACAATGCCATCACGATGGATGTCGTCAAGGTTTAACAACTTCTTAAATCTGCTTTCTCTATGAGAACTGCATGCAGACCCAATTCCAACTAAAATGCCGTGTTTTTCAAGCGAGTGCAAAAGCACTTCACCTCGTATAATCTCAAAGGCCACCGTCAAAATATTTGGCACAACATTGTCATCTGGTGAAATTTTGACCGTTGCAGGCAATTTTTCGAGAAGTTTTGATTTAAAGTTTTCCATAAAAGACATTTTTTTGGAATAGTTTGAGCCAAAATTCTTCACATTTTCCTTTACTGCTTCTTCAAATGCGCAAATCATTGGAAGATTTTCAGTGCCAGATCTCATTCCACTTTCTTGTCCACCACCAAACAAGTATGGTTTTAAAGAAACACCCTTTTTGACATACAAAGCACCAATTCCTTTAAGTCCGTGAATCTTGTGTGCAGAAATCGAATACAAATCCACACCCAAGTTTCTTAAATTAACTTTTGTCTTTCCAAAGGCTTGCACACCATCACTATGAAAGATTGCTCTAGGTGCTTTTGATTTGACAATTTTGACAAGTTTTGCAATATTGTTTATTGCACCGGTTTCATTGCTTACGTGCATTATCGAAACAAAACTGACATTTTCATTGACAAGTTCTGCAAATTTTTCTTCATTGACACTGCCATCGGGATTTACAGGTGCAAAACAAACATCATACCCCTGCATTTCAAGTTCTTTTGCCGGAGCAATGACTGCATCGTGCTCGCCTTCACCTACAATTATCCTACTTCCTTTGGGTTTCTTTGTTGCAAAAATTGCCCAATTGTCACTCTCAGTGCCACCGGATGTGAAATATAAATTGTCACCTTCAGGAGCATAAAGAGCTTTTAGAATGCTTTTTTTAGCATTTCTAATTGCAACTGCTCCATCACTTGCTTGTTGGTAAAGTGCAGATGGATTGAAATAATGCTTTTGGCACAACAAAAATTTCTCTACGACTGTGTCATAGGGTTTTGTGGTTGCAGCATTATCAAGATAAATTACTTTTGTTTCCATCATATATTTAATTCAACGTTTTTAGTCGTCACTTCCTTTGGAAGTGCATCTTTCAAAAAAGCATTCAAATATTCATCCGGGTTGAACAAAACCCTTTCTGTCTTACCTTCGACATTGAATACTAGTGCTTTTACGCCATTTTCATTGACATTTGAGCACATAATAAAATCTCCGTCAATTGTCAAATCCAAAAAGTCACCATATTCCACCACATCTTGGAGAAGGATTTCAAGTTTCCTCTCTGTACGTGAAATAACAGATGTAACTGAAAAAACTATCCTAACGTGGTTTATTCCGTATTCAAAGGATTTTATGGTTTTATTGAAACTTATTGTCAAGTAGATTCCAATTGCCAAAAGAACGCATGTCAAGATGAAAAAATAATAACTTACACCGATTGCAAGACCAATTGAGCATATTCCAATTATCACCATAAGTGCGCCCAAGACCTGCTTGTTTCTTGCAGTTTTACTCAACGGATTTTCAACTGTTTGAACATACAATTCTGTCATTATTTCACCTTATAATAGTCATTCTTTTTGACTTTAACTGCAATTTTTCCAAACGAAATCTCCGCTTCGCCACGAGGATTCATTTTTACGATCTTGCCCTTCTTTCCAAGTGACTTAACCCAAACATTGTCGCCAATTATAATTTCTCCGGGAATTTCCACGTCTTCTACAATGCTTTCTTTGTCATATTCAGCAGACATATTTTCCAGTTTCTTTTTCAATTTGTGGGCTTCAAAAAGATCAGCGTCTTCAATTTCTTCTTCAGGTTTTGACAAAATCTCTTTTAAAGCAAAAATAATATCGTTTGCTTCTTCAACCGAGTTTTCAATAAGATTTTTTGTTCCACGACGAATAGTTTCGTCAAGTTTTTCTTTCTTTTGTGCAATAACAGCCTTCTCTTTTTCGGCATCTATCAGCACTTCTCGTGCTTTTGCTCTGTCAATGCTTGCATCTTGGACAAGTTGTTGTGCCTTTCTTCTTGTTTCTTCGGCTGCGTTTAGCACTTCGTTAAACTTACGTTTTTCAGGTGCAACTTTGTGCCTTGCCTTGTTGATTATATCATCATCAAGCCCCAATCGCTTTGCTATATCAAGCGCATTGGAACATCCAATTGCTCCCATAACAAGTTTGTATGTCGGTGACAATGTTTCAACATTGAACTCCATCGATGCACAAACAACGCCATCTGTGACCAAAGCAAATTCCTTCAAATCGTTGAAATGTGATGTAACAAAGGATTTTGCGCCAACTGACAACACTTTTTCACAAATGCTTACAGCAAGAGCTGCACCTTCGCTAGGATCTGTGCCTGCGCCCAACTCATCAAAAAGGACAAGAGATTTGTCAGTAAGTTTGTCAAGGACTTCAATTATTGTCCTAATATGGCCGGAAAATGTTGACAAACTTTGCTCAATACTCTGTTCGTCACCGATGTCTGAATATACGCCGTCAAAGATTGATATATTTGCACTTTTAGCAGGTATGTACATCCCACTCATTGCAAGCAATACAGAGAGTCCAACAAGTTTCAACGTGACAGTTTTGCCACCAGTGTTTGGTCCTGTAATAAGAAGCATCTTGTCATCTTTGCCAAGGGACAATGACACTGGCACAACCTTACTTTTGTCGATAAGTGGATGCCTTCCATTGTTAATTTTAATCAAACCTTTGGTGTTGACCTCAGGCTTGACTGCTTTCCATTCTCTTGCAAGATTTGCCTTTGCAAAGATGCAATCCATATCGGTTATAATGCCATATGCAATTTGCAATCTTTCTGCACAACCTTGGATTGCCATAGAAAACTTGCGCAATATGCGTTCTATTTCAGCAAGTTCTTCGGCTTTTGCAGTGCGCAAATCATTGTTGAATTCAACAATTGCCATTGGCTCAACATACAAGGTTGACCCTGATGCCGATTGGTCATGAATCAAACCTTGAATTGTGCCCTTGCACTCACTTTTCAACGGAATAACATATCTATCGCCACGTTGTGTGATTATATTGTCTTGCAAATACTTTTGATAACTTGATGACGTGATATAACTTTGCAGTTTGGTTTTTACGTTATCATTGAGTTTCCTTATCCTGATTCTTATGGATCTAAGATCTGCCGAAGCATTGTCGGCAACTTCCATTTCAGAGATAAAAGAATCATAGATTCTATTTTCCAGGTCAATGTCATCATAAAGACCTTGCACCATAGATGTTAAAATAGGCACGCCATTGACAGTGTAAATAGATTTTTTCAATCGCCTAGAAACTCGCAATGTTCTGCCGACTTTTAAAATATCGGCAATTGACAAAACTGCTCCTTTGCTTACTCTTGCAAGCACTTCATCAATATCGTCAACAGAAAAGGATGGATTTACAGAAAAATCAAACAATGTTCTGTCTGCTTCTTCAGTTTCTGCCAAAGCATGAAGCACTCCTTCGTAATCTTCAAAAGGAGTCAGGGTTCTTGCTTTATCCTTGCCACCTTGCGATTGCGCATAAGTGGCAAGCATTTCAAGAATCTTGTCATATTCAAGTGTTCTTAGGCTCTTAGCGTCAAACATTATCCTCTAATCTTTGCTCCAAAACGACGTTTGAGAATTGAAAGAATCCTGTTCATTTCGTCGTTAATAACTTCATCTTTGAGTGTTCCTTCCAATGATGTAAATGTAAATGAAAGTGCCACGCTCTTTTTATCTTTGCCGATTGCTTCACTTCTATAAGTGTCAAATGCAGTGAGATTGTCAAGATATTTTATCTTGCTTTGACGGACAGCATCAAGCATATCGCCGACAAAGACTTCTTCATCTACAACAACTGCCAAATCTCTTTCCATATTTGGGAATTTTGAGAAAGGCTTGAATTTCTTGCTGTTTACTGTAATGTCAAACAGTTTGTCAATTGAAAGTTCTGCAACATACAATCTGTTGTCAACACCATAGAACTTTGCACTATCTGGATGCATTTCGCCCAAGTGACCAACACTCACACCTTCAACAAAAACTTCAGCGCTTCTGCCGGGGTGCAAATAATTCAAGTTCGCTCTTTGATATTTTCCAACAAGTACAAGTTTTGCAAACAATTCCTCAACAATACCTTTCAATGTGAAGAAATCGACATTTGCTCCATACACACCAATTGCCAACTTTTGTTCTTCATAAGGAAGTTCTACAAGGGGCAATGCTTTTGGAATATAGACGCTTGACACTTCAAAGAGTGATGCTTCTTTGTTGAAGTGGGTTGCATTGAAAGCAAGCGTTTCACACATTGTATGTGTGAGAGTTGTTCTCATAACGCTCAATGCTTCGCCAAGTGGATTGACGAGAGTGATTGCATCACGAAGTTTGTCATCTTCATCAAGCATCAATGCTTGTGCAAATTTGGGTGATGTAAATGAATATGAAATTGCTTCATTGAGTCCAAGTGATGCGAGAGTATCTTTGACTTTGTCAACAAACAAAATCTTTTCACTCTTGCCACCACGTGTAAGTTTTGAATATTCAAACAATGTGGGTTTGACGTGTGAATATCCATAAACTCTAATAAATTCTTCAGCTATGTCATTTACTCCAACCACATCTTCTCTGTCTTCGCCAACGTGTGCAACAAGAGTTTTGCCGTTGTCATCGCATTGGATTCCAAGTCGTGCAAGAATACTGACAAGAGTTGTCTTGGGAACTTTGCAACCAACGATTTTTTCAATTTGCTTGGTTGTAAATTCAATATCACGGACTTCGGCATATTCAATCTTCTCATCAATAAAGCCTTCAACAATTTCACCACTATTGGTTTCGGCAATGAGTGTCAATGCTCTTTTGATCCCATATTCTTGTGATGCAAAGTCGATGCCCTTTTCAAATCTTGCTGAACTATCTGAGCGAAGTGCAAGTGCTCGTGATGTTTTTCTTACACTGTCACGTGCAAATTTTGCCGATTCAAATATGATTGTTGTTGTGTCATCTTTGACGCCACTATTTTCACCACCCATAACACCTGCAACGGCAACAGGACGATTTGAGTCGGCAATGACCAACATATTTTCCGTCAGTGTATTCTTTTTGCCATCAAGAGTGACGATTTCTTCGCCATTCTTTGCATTTCTTACCACAATTGTTGCGCCTTCAAGATCTCTAAGGTCAAAGGCATGCATAGGTTGACCGATTTCTGTGAGAACATAGTTGGTTATGTCAACAATGTTGTTGATAGGACGGATGCCAACTGCATGGAGTCTTGACTTGATTTTGTGGCTAGATTGGAAAATCTTTACATTTTTTACTGCACTTGCCATATATCTGGGGCACAGTGTGTTGTTTTGCACATCAACCTTGACAAAATCCTTTACATTGCCATCAACTGTTGTGTAAGAAATTTCAGGTTCACGACAACTTGTTTTAAGTGCTACTGCAACTTCCTTTGCAAGTTTATAAATACTGTTACAATCAGGACGATTTGCAGTGACACCTACATCAAGAATTACGTCATCAAAACCTAAGGTTTTGAGTGCATTTGCACCAAGTGTAGTTCCTTCAGGAAAACGGATTATATCATCCTTGTTTTGTCCTTCGACATCGTCAACAGTTGCTCCAATTTCTTCGAGTCCGCAAAGCATACCTTCACTGATTACGCCACGAAGTTCGCCTTTGACGATTTTGTGACCGTCTGCAAGAACTGCTCCGTCAAGAGCAACTGCAATTGTTTCGCCACCGACAACAGGCACATTTGTGACAACTTGAATTTTGCCACTGCCAATGTCTATCTTAGTAACACGAAGTCTGTCTGCATTGGGATGTTTTTCAACTTCAACAATCTTGCCGACTACAACTTTTGATGCGCTCTTTTCTTGATATATAATTTCTTCAACCTCAAATCCAATTGAAACAAGTTTTTTTGCAAGGACTTCGGGTGAAACGTTGATATCTACATAATCTTTAAGCCATGAAATAGGTGCTAACATTTTTATCTCTCCTTAGTCATTGAATTGGTTGAGGAATCTCACGTCGTTTTCATAGAAAAGTTTGATATTGGGGATTCCGTACTTGATCATTGCAATACGTTCAATACCAAAGCCAAATGCAAAGCCACCATATTTCTTGCTGTCAATGCCACACATATCAAGGACAGCAGGGTTGACAATGCCTGCACCCAAAATTTCCATCCATCCTGTTCCCTTGCAAAGTTTGCAACCTTTGCCGTGGCACATAGAACATGTGACATCCACTTCAACTGAAGGCTCAGTGAATGGGAAATATGAAGGACGAAGGCGAACTTTTGTATCTTCGCTGAACATTTTTTGTGCAAATGTCAACAAACAGCCTGTAAGGTCGCCCATTGTGATATGCTCATCAATTGCAAGACCTTCCATTTGGTGGAAGACGGGGCTATGTGATGCATCATCATCACTTCTAAAAACCTTTCCAGGACTGATAACTCTAATTGGTGGTTGCTTTTCAAGCATAATTCTTGCTTGAATTGATGAAGTTTGTGTGCGAAGAACAATGTCATCTGCACAATAGAAAGTGTCTTGCATATCACGTGCAGGATGATCCTTAGGCACGTTCAAAAGTTGGAAGTTGAACAAGTCTGTTTCAATTTCAGGACCTTCTTCAACAGAAAAACCCATTTGAAGAAAAATGTCTTCTATTTGATTTTTGACTTTTGTTATAGGATGCAATGTTCCAACCTTTTTAAAGGTTGCAGGAAATGTTACATCTATTGTTTCTGCTTTAAGTCGTGCCTGCTTTTCTCTTTCAACGACCAATTTTGTTTTACTTTCAAGTGCATTCTCGATTGCAAAACGAACTTCGTTCAAAAGTTTACCCATTGCAGGCTTTTCTTCCTTGGACACCGTAGCAAGACCTTTCATAACATTGGTCATCTCGCCACTCTTGCCAAGAAAACGTACTCTAACGTCATTGAGATCAGCAGATGTTTCTGCCAATTCAATGGCATCGAGAGCCTTTGATTTGATAAGTTCCATTTGTTCTCTCATAAAAACTCCTAGTGGTTGTCTTGCGCACAAATGCGCTAAATTAAATCTTTAATACTATATCAATTATAAATTGATAAGTCAAGGCATAACATCGAAAAGACGTCAAAATTAGTATTTTCCCGAAAATTCACTCATAGAATGTGCAACATTTTCTGTTATCCAATCATAAAAGTTTTCATATATTGAAATGTGGCAAAAATAAAAAAAATATTCAGCAAAAAAGCGCTTAGGGTAAGCATGGCAATACTATTGTTTGTCATGTCTTTTGTGCTCAGTGCTACATATTTTAGAAACAATATTGTTCCCATTGTAATCGAGAGTTCTGAGGCTCAAGTTCGCGCAATAGGAACAAATGCCGTAAACTTGGCAGCAACAACAGTTCTACAGGAAAACATAAAATACGATGATTTGTTTACAGTATTGAAAAATGAAAAAGGCGAGATTGAGATGATTCAAGCAAATTCGCCCAAAATTAACTCAATTGCACGACAAATTGCAAATCTTGCACAAGCAAACTTAGATGATCTTGGAATGCAAACCCTCGATATTGCACTTGGCACATTTACAGGTCTTGCACTTCTCACAGGTTTTGGACCGAATGTAAGCATAAAAATCATGCCCATAGGCACTGCCAATTGCGATTTCGTTTCAACTTTTATTTCCGCAGGAATAAATCAAACAATCCATCGAATTTACATAGACGTATATGCCGATATTGATGTCATCACACCAATCGCAGATCCAACAATATGTGTAAAAGCAGAAGTTTTGGTGTGTGAAAATGTTATAATAGGGAAAATCCCCGACACATATTTAATGCTCGGAGATTATGGTGATATTTTAAATCTTTCGCCAAGGCCATAACTAAGACAAATTAAAATTTGCCAGAATAGAATGCCGAAATTATATCTTTTTACTCTTAGATTTAAAAATTAGTGCAAAGAAAAATCCAAAAAAGATAACTGATGAAAGACCTCCTGAGACAGCAGAAAGACCACCTTTTATCGCACCCAAAATTCCGTCCTGCTTTACACCTTCAAGCGCACCCTTTGCAAGATTGCTCCCAAAGCCCATTATCGGCACGGTTACACCTGCTCCTGCAAATTCTTCCAAATACTTGAATATTCCAGTGATTTCAAGCACCACACCCAAAATCAAAAAGGTGACGAGAATCCTTGCCGAGGACATACTTGTTTTATTTATCAATATTTGACCAAGCACGCAAACTGCACCACCCACAGCAAATACTTTAAGATAATTCAAAAAATATAACATAACAATTTACCTTCATTTACACTGCAAAACAAAACCGTTTTTCGTTTTTCTCAAAAAACCTGCTTGTTTTATTCTATATTTTCAGTGTTTTTAGAATACTTTTCTTTATTTTTTCAGTTTCAACCACAAATGCATGCGATATTCCGGGGATAGTTTCTTTTTGTAACGGAGTATCTTTGTTGAGCAATGCGCCGGTTGGTACAACAAGAATTTTGCCCAATGCGCCACTTTCAAGTTGGTTCAAAATGTATCCATTAAAAACCGAACTTATGCACCCTGCTCCAGATCCACCTTGGAATGTTTGTTGTTCAGGCTTGAAATATCCTGCACCGGCATCCATATATGTGTCAGGCAATTTTATTCCTTCCTTTGACAATATATATTTCAGCAACGATTTGCCATATCTACCCAAATCACCCGTTATAATTGCATCATAATAGCCAGGTTGACGTCCAAAATCTGCCAAATGTCGGATTATTGTATCTGCTGCAGCAGGTGCCATTGCTGCTCCCATATTGCTTTCATCGTCAATTCCAAGATCAATTACACGTCCAATTGTTCCTTCCGTAACCTTAGCAATATGTGTCTTTTCATATTTGAAACTCTCTTTGCTTGTTTCAAACACATATTTTTTATCATTTTCGTCCATTTCATCGTATATTTGACTTATTTTGCAACGATTATCTTCAAAATCAGGCTTGTTTATTGACAAAACACAAGCGCCTGCACCTGTCACAGTCCATTGTGCAGTAGGTGTGCGCTGATTTCCAAGTTCCAATGGATATCTATATTGTCTTTCCGCAGATGAAAAATGACTTGACGTTGAACACGTGATGTTTTCAGCAAATCCTGCATCTAGTATCATACTGCCAATAATCATACATTCACTAAAAGTTGAACATGCATTGTACAATCCTAAGAACGAAAATGGAAAATTTCGTGCAGAAAAACTTGATGCGCTAAGTTCATTGAGCAAATCTCCTGCCAACATAATATCTATGTCATCAACGGTCAAATTTGCCTTTGCAATTGCGCCACTTATGGCTTCACGATGCATTTTGCACTCGGCTTTTTCATATGATTTTTCGCCCCACAAATCGTCTTTGAGCACCAAATCAAAATTGCCAGAATAGTTGCCATCTTCCTCTTTTTTGCCTACTATTGTATAGCCACTTTTAATATAAATATCGTTAGATAACTGAAAACTGCCTTTTTTATTCATACAATAAACAATCCTACAATTCCT